>JAXDNZ010000124.1:0-8906 GCA_034669185.1 Hyphomicrobiales bacterium | reverse complement strand
TCAACGTCGCGCCGCGCGTCAACATTGCACCGCGTGTCAACGTCGCGCCGCGCAACACCTACGTGCCGCGTAACAACTTCCAGGTGGCCCCGCGCAACTTCCAGGTCGCGCCGCGCGGTCCGGGCCTGCGCGGTCCCGCCGTCGGCTTCCGCGGCGGTCCGATCGGCGTCACGACCTTCCGCGGCGGTCGCGCGAACTTCGTGCGCGGCCCGCACCGCTTCTTCCGCAACGGCGTCTACATTCCGCTGGTGGCGATCGGCGCGCTCGGCGCCATCACGATCGGCTCGCGCTATTACACGCCCTACGCCTATGTCGACGGCCCGGGGCCGGAGGCCTGCATGGGCCCGACCGATGACGGACTGTGCGAGCTGCGCATGACGGAAGTGCCGCTCGAAGACGGCACGGCCGCAATGCAATGCGTCTCTTATTGCCCGCAAGACTAGGCGCTGCGCCTCAAGCCATCATGACGCAAACCCCGGCCTCATCGAGGCCGGGGTTCACTTTCGCCGTAGGCTGATCGATCAGTCGCAGACCCGGATGGTCTTGATGTAGCCCGAGCGGGTCATCTTCTGCACGAGGTAGCAGTCAGACACCGGCGCCACATCGACGAAGCCGAGGCCGAAACCCCAGCCACCATGCCAGTGGTGGTGATGCTTGGGGAACGCCGACGCGGCGGTCGGGGCGAGCGCGGCGCCCGCAACGGTGGCGACGGCGGCGAGAGCGATGAGCGACTTGCGGATCATGGTAGTTCTCCTCTGGTGCGACTGTGTCGCGTTGGTGGATTGGTTCATCCGGATAGTCAGTCGAGCGGACGCGGCCGGAGGTTCACTATCCATTTGAAAAATCGGCCTGAACGGGCGTTCAGGCATCGTCAGAAATGTATCGTTTGTGTCGCGTTGCTTGGCCCGCGCAGGCCGCGCTATAAGCCGCGCAACACTCACCCGGCGTTTCCATAAACATAAAAGGACTTCACCCATGGCGGTCGAGCGCACCTTCTCGATCATCAAGCCCGATGCGACGCAGCGCAATCTCACCGGCGCGGTCAACGCGATCATCGAGGCCTCAGGGCTGCGCATCGTCGCGCAGAAGCGCGTGCGCATCACGCGCGAGCAGGCTGAGACGTTCTACGGCGTGCACCGCGCGCGGCCGTTCTTCGGCGAGCTCGTCGCGTTCATGACGTCCGGGCCGGTCGTCGTGCAGGTGCTGGAAGGCGAGGGTGCGATCGCCAAGTACCGCGACGTGATGGGGGCGACCGATCCCGCCAAGGCCGCGGCCGGCTCGATCCGCAAGGTCCACGCCAAGTCGATCGGCGAAAACTCGGTGCACGGTTCCGACGCGCCCGAGACGGCGGCGCAGGAGATCGCGCAATTCTTCTCGGGCAACGAGATCGTGGGGTGACCATCCGCCGCTGGCCAGCGGGCCGCGGTCGCCGCTAGAGTTGGGTGGCGCGCAGGCGCGCGCTGGGGAAAACGCCGCCGGTCCACGGCGGCCTTCCAAAACAAGGGGCACACCCGTGGATTTCTTGTGGCAGGATTTGACCCACGCGCCGTTCTGGATCGCGGCGGCGCAGATCATCGGCGTCAACATCATCCTTTCCGGCGACAACGCCGTCGTGATCGCCATGGCGTGCCTCTCCCTGCCGCCGCGTCAGCGGCTGTGGGGCATGATCCTCGGCGCCGGCGTCGCGGTGCTGTTGCGGGTCCTGTTCACGCTCGTCGTCGCGCAGGCGATGACCTATCCGTTCTTGAAGCTCGTCGGCGGCGCGCTGCTGTTCTGGGTCGCGATCAAGCTCGTGACCGAGGACGCGGACGAAGAAGCCGAGATGGAATCCGGCGAGAACCTGTGGCGCGCGGTGCGCATCGTCGTGATCGCCGACATCGTGATGAGCCTCGACAACGTGATCGCGATCGCGGCCGCGGCCGAGCTTGCGGCGGCGGCCGTGGACCCCACGCACGCGGCGGCCATCAAGGCCACGCTGATCATCTTCGGCCTCGCCACCTCGGTGCCGCTGATCATCGCCGGCAGCGCGATCCTGATGGCGCTGCTGCACCGCTTCCGCGTGCTCGTGTGGGGCGGCGGCGCTCTGCTCGGCTGGGTCGCGGGCGACATCATGACCAGCGATCCGGTGATCCTCACCTGGTTCGGCGAAGCCACGGCGGCGGCTCTGCACGAATGGGGCGGCCGGATCGGTGCGCTGATCGTCGTGTGCGCGGGCTTGGGAATCGTGCGCTCGCGGCGCCCGTGGAATTCGGAAGAAGTCTGGACGTTCGTCGCGCTGCTGGTCTGGATCGCGGCTGACATGATGATCGGCCAGAATTTCGGCCCGGACGACACCGCGAAACGCTGGACCGCTCGGCTCTTCGTTTTCCTGTTGCTCGCGTCGGACTACGTCGTGCTGCGCAGCAGGCACGGCGAAGTCATCGAGGAAATGGTGGAAGCGGAAGAGATCGTCATCGAGCCCGCCCGGGAGCGCGACAAAGTCTGAAGCTGGGTCTATGCTGCGCGCGCCATGAATCAGACCGTCCGCCTGCCGTTGCGGCGAACCGAGATCCGCGCCTCCGCGTGCCCGCACGATTGTCCCTCAACCTGCGCGCTCGAAGTCGAGGTGCTGGACGGCAGCCGCATTGGCCGCGTGCGCGGCGCGGAGGACAATCTCTACACGGCGGGCGTCATCTGCGCGAAGGTCGCGCGCTATGCCGAGCGCATCCATCACCCCGATCGCCTGCTGCATCCGATGGTGCGCAAGGGGCCGAAGGGCTCGGGTCAATTCGCCCCCATCTCATGGGACGACGCGCTCGATCTGGTGGCGGAGAAATTCCTCGCTGCGGAATCACGCTACGGCAGCGAGACCGTGTGGCCTTACTACTATGCCGGCACCATGGGCCTGATGATGCGCGACGGCATCAACCGCCTGCGCCATGTGAAGAAGTATTCGGGTTTCCATTCCACCATCTGCGTCAATCCGGCATGGACCGGCTTCATCGCCGGCACCGGCAAGCTCGCCGGCCCCGACCCGCGCGAGATGGCGAGGTCGGATTGCGTGGTGATCTGGGGCACCAACCCGGTCAACACGCAGGTCAACGTGATGACGCACGCGACGCGCGCCCGCAAGGAGCGCGGCGCCAAGATCGTCGCGGTCGACGTGTACATGAACGGCACGATGCAGCAGGCCGATCTTCCGGTGCTGGTGCGGCCCGGCACCGACGGCGCGCTCGCCTGCGCGGTGATGCACTGCCTGTTCCGCGACGGGTTCGCGGATTGGGATTTTCTCGACAAGTTCACCGACGCGCCGCGCGAGCTCGAGGCGCATGTGCGCACGCGCTCGCCCGCATGGGCCTCGAAGATCACCGACTGCCCGGTCGAGACGATCGAGGAATTCGCCAAGCTCATCGGCGAGCGCAAGCGGACCTACTTCCGCCTCGGCTACGGCTTCAGCCGCGGGCGCAACGGCACCACCAACATGCATGCGGCAAGCTGCATCGCGGCGGTGCGCGGCTCGTGGACGCTGGAAGGCGGCGGTGCGTTCCACAACAACGGCGCGATCTATCACTGGAACAAGTCGATGACCGAGGGGCACGATGCGATCGACCCGGCGATCCGCACGCTTGACCAGTCGCGCATCGGCCCCGTGCTGGTGGGGGAGCCCGACGCGCTGATCAAGGACATTCCGGTCACGGCGCTGCTGATCCAGAACACCAATCCGGTGTCGGTCGCGCCCGAGCAGGACAAGGTCAAGCGCGGCTTTGCGCGCGAGGACCTGTTCGTCTGCGTGCACGAGCAGTTCATGACCGAGACCGCCAGGATGGCCGACGTCGTGCTGCCCGCCACGATGTTCATGGAGCACGACGATTTCTATCAGGGCGGCGGGCACCAATACATCCAGCTTGGGCCGAAGCTGATCGATCCGCCGGGCGAGTGCCGCAACAATCACGAGGTCGTCTGCGCACTTGCCAAGCGCCTCGGCGCGAGCCACCCGGGCTTCGACATGACGCCGCGCGAGCTGATCGACTGGACCCTGCAGAACTCAGGCTGGGGTACGCTCGCAAATCTCGAAGCCAACCGCTGGATCGACGCGCAGCCCGACTTCGACACCGCGCATTACACCAAGGGCTTCGCCTGGCCGGACGGGAAATTCCGCTTCAAGCCCGACTGGAAGACCGTTCCGTTCCGCTCGCCCTGGCACGCCGGGCCCGTAAACGAGATGCCGGCACTGCCCGACCACTGGGAAGTGATCGAGGAGGCGACGGAGGCGCATCCGTTCCGGCTTGCGACCTCGCCGGCGCGCAACTTCCTCAACTCGACCTTCAACGAGACGCCGACCTCGCGCGCCCGCGAACGCCGTCCGACCGTGATGATCCATCCCGATGACGCCGCCGCGTGCGGTATCGCCGACGGCGACAAGGTGGTGCTCGGCAACCCGCGCGGCGAAGTCCGCCTCCACGCGAAACATTTCGAGGGCGTGCGCCGCGGCGTGCTGATCGCGGAATCGATCTGGCCGAACGCGGCCTACGAGGACGGCCGCGGCATCAACACGCTCACGGGCGCCGACGCGATCGCGCCGTACGGCGGCGCGGCGTTTCATGACAACCGGGTGTGGATCCGCAAAACCTCATCCTGAGGAGGCCGCGTAGCGGCCGTCTCGAAGGATGGCCACGAGCACCGGCTATGCCGCCATCCTTCGAGGCTCGCTTCGCTCGCACCTCAGGATGGGGACCGTCGCTCAATTCATCGGCTTGAGGGGCGTCGTCCCGTCCGGCACCGGCACTTCCGCGACGTTCAAAGTCATCGACACCGCGACGTAATAGCCGCTCACCCCGACGAGATCGATCACGCCCTGTTCGCCGAACAGCGCCTTCACGCGGTTGAACGCGGCGTCGTCGACCTTCTTGCTGCGGTGAAGCTGGATGCAGAAGTCGTAGATCGCAGCCTCGTCGTCCTTCATGGTGTCGGGGCGTTTCCCCGCCGCGATCGCCTCGGCGATTTTCGGATCGAGCCCCGCCTTCATGGCCAGCGCGTGGTGCGCGTACCATTCGTATTGCGAGGTCCACTCGCGCGCCGTGATCAGGATCGCGAGCTCATTGAGGTGCTTCGGGATTGAGCTCTTGAAGCGGATGTGCTCGCCGACCGCCTGAATCCGGTAGCCGAATTCGGGGCTGCGCATCCACGCATTGAACGGGCCGCCCGAAAGCACGCGCTTGGCGGCTTCGCCGCCGTAGTTCTGCGCGCGGGGGCCAGAGACGATCGTGTCGAACAGCTTCTTCTGTTCGGCGTTCATCTGCTCGGGCTGGATGACGGGGAAGCGGTTCTGTGCGTGTGCCATCGTGGTGCTGATACCGAGCGCAAGGATCGCGATCCCGAGCCTCATGATATCCTCCCTGTTGCGCGGCATCGTCGCGTGCCGCTCCGGGCAGGATAGTCGCGCTGCGCGAACGGCCGCGCAATCGCCGACCGCTACCTCTTGCCATGCAGTTCCGCGTAGACACCCTTCTCGATCTCGTCGAGCAGCGTGCCGCCCTTCGGCTGCCAGCCCAGCACCTTGCGCGCCTTGTCGGCGCGCACGCGGCTGTTCGAGCCGAAGCTCAAATGTGCGCCGGGGCCGAGCCCTTCGACCGCGGCGCCGATCGGCCAGTCCTCGGTCGCCTCGCCAAGGCCCAGCATGCGGCCGATGGCTGCCGTCACGGTTTTGAAGTTCGCCTCGCCGTTCTCGATGTAAAACAGCGAGCCGGCCGGCGCCTTCTCCAGCGCCAGCAGGAACAGCGCGACGACGTCCGTGATGTGCACGTGCGACCAGATATTCAGGCCCCGCCCGACATGACGCGGCTTTCCGGCTTTGCGCGCGACATCGATCAGCTTCGGCACCTGCACGCTTGCGGCATTCACGCCGAGGCCGCGCCCGTAGATCAGGCTCGGCCGGATCACGATCGAGCGCACGCCCTCGTGCGCCGCCGCCAGCACCGAATGATCGATCGCGACGCGCATCGCCTTCTCGGGAGCGGGCGTGAAGATCGACTCCTCGTGGAAGACGTCATCGCTCGCCTCGCCATTGTCGTAAGTGCTGATCACGCTTGAACCGCTCACCTGGATCAGCGTCTTGCCGCTCCCTTTTAGCCCGGTAAGCAGCGCGTGCGCGACGAACGGATTGTCCGAGCTCGCCGCGTTGACGACGGCATCGACGCGCTTGGTCGCCTCGATGAACGGCGTATAGAGATTGAGCTCGCCCGCGAGCGGCTCGATGCCGCGTTTCTTCAGCGCGGCCGCGGCGTCATCCGAGCGCGCAAGCCCGATCACGGCGTGGCCGGCTTCGAGCAGCCTGGTGGCGACCGATCCGCCGATGTAGCCGGTCGCGCCCGTCACGAAGATCTTCATGGTTTCAATTTCCGATGAGTGCAGTTGCCAAGGCGTCAATGCGCGCTTGACAGGATAGCGGCGCACAGGACGGAATGCAGCATAGCGCAAAAGCGCAACGCGTGGCGGTGTCTGCCGCGCGCGTGAAAACGGGGGAGGATGCGAATGTTTCGCCATGTCGGAAACTTGTGCGCCGCCATGCTGGCGGCTGCATGCCTTATCGCGGCACCCGCCCAAGCGGCGTTTCCCGATCGGCCGATCACGCTGATCGTGCCGTGGGCGGCGGGCGGGGGCACCGACGCGGTCGCGCGCCAGATCGCCATAATGCTGGAGCGCGACCTCAAGCAGCCGGTCAACGTCGTGAACCGCATCGGCGGTTCGGGCGTGGTGGGCCATACGGCAATCGCGTCGGCTGCGCCGGACGGCTACACGATCGGGATGATCACGCTTGAGATCAACATGATGCACTGGGTCGGGCTGACGCAGCTCACCTCCGACCAGTTCACGCCCTTCGCGCTGATGAATACCGACGCCGCCGCGATCCATGTGAAAGCGGATTCGCCGTTCAAGACGGTGAAAGAGCTGTTCGCGCACATCAAGGCGAACCCGAACAAGGTCGTCGCGTCGGGTTCCGGGCAGGGCGGAAGCTGGCATCTCGCGCTCGCCGGGCTGATGCAGGCCGACGGGGTCGCACCGAACTCGATCCGCTGGGTCCCGAGCACCGGCGCGGCGACCGCGTTGACGGATCTGGCGGCCGGCGGCGTTGATTTCGTCGCGTGTTCGATGCCGGAGGCCGAGGCGCTGCTCAAGGCCGGCCGGCTGCGCAGCCTGGTGTTCATGTCGGGCAAGCGCGCCGCGAACTTCCCCGATGTGCCGACCGTGGACGAAGCGACCGGCCACAAGTGGCACAAGGGTGTGTGGCGCGCGATCGTCGGGCCGAAGGGCGTCGCCAAGGACATCGCGACGCAATACGAAACGCTGCTCAAGAAGATCTACGACAGCGCCGAATTCCAGGAGTTCATGAGCAAGCGCGGTTTCGATGTGGCCTGGATGGGATCGGTTCAGTTCGCCGAGTTCCTGAAAAAGGACGACGAGGAGATCGGCAAGATCCTGAAGGACCTCGGGCTGGCGAAGTAGCGCCTACCGAGCGGTCGGAAAATGTCATCCGCCGCGATAGCGGCGGATGACATCTCGCCTAGGTGGCCTGAACGACCTTCGAGCCGATATAGACGCCGTTGCTGATGCCCATCAGGATCAGGAAGCCCTGCGGGATCTCCGGGATCACGTAGGTCGCCACCACCGTGATGAGGACAAAACCGGCCGTAATCACCGTGAACAGCAGCACCTGCAGACGCGTGACGTCGACTTCGCGACGGCCGTCGGCGCTTTCGTTGACGAGAAGGTCTGTCCACCTCGGTATCTTGGTGTCAGAGGGACTCATCAACGCGTCGACCTTCGATTGAGCGTCCTCCGCCTTTATCTCGGCTTTGACGACAGGGTCATCCATTGCCGCAGCCGTCGAGGTCGCGGTGGCTGCCGTCGCACCGGCAGCCGGTGCCGATGCAGCAGCGTCACGTTCCTTGATGGCGGCATCCGCGGCATTTTTCTTGGCCGCCAGATCATTGGCGCCGTGCGCCTGCGTGCCGAGCGTCGCAAGGCCGCTGATGCCGAGCAGGATCAGTGTGCCGGTCGTGATCTCGATGAGCTGGCCGGAAAGGAGCGCGACGTAGACGGCCGACGCGAGCACCACAAAGGTCCACAGCACGATCTGGAATTGCGACAGGCTCGCGCTTGCTGCCGGCGTCGAGATGATTCGCAGGAACCAGTTGGCCTTCCTTATGCCCGGATGCGTGATGCGGGCGCCAACCGTGCGGTAGAGGGCGTATAATCCGAGCGACACGGCCAGCAGGGCAAAAAGAAGCGCAAGCATCGGATGCGTGATCCCGATAACGGACCACACGTCCAGCGTGCCGGCCTTGCCCTTGCTGACGACCAGCGTCCGCACCTCGGCGAGCGGTACGACCCAGACAGCGCGGTCGATCGGGCTCGTCGTCTTCTTTGCAAGCGGCTCCGGAACCGCGACCGTGATCTTCAGCGTCTTGCCTTGATTGGAGAGCTCCAGGCGTGTCGGAACCGCCTCGACGAAGTTGTGCTCCTGGGGCGGGATCGTCTTCCACCGGAAGCATGTCGTCACCGGCGCATCGGAGTCGATTGGCTCGACACTGTTGACCGTGAACTCGATCAACCCGCCGACCGGTTGCCAGTTCTTGTGTTGCAGGCTTTGACCCGCGACGACCGCGATATTGGCGCTGCCGGCGCGGGCGCGGGCCGGGCTTGGAGAATCGCAGACCGGTTTCGTCGTGTCGGCTGCGGGCGCCGGAGGAGGCGCTGGCGGATTCTGAGCTTGTGCCGCGAGCCCGGTCGACATCAGCAGTGCGGCGATCGTTGCAGCCCATGCGGCCGGATGCAGTCGCTTGCCTGAAATCATCGTCTCCCCCGTCAACGCCGGTTGAACTCTAGTCGTTGCACAATACCGTTCGCGCGCCCCGCGCTAACTCGGA
>JAXDNZ010000123.1:0-2696 GCA_034669185.1 Hyphomicrobiales bacterium | reverse complement strand
ACGCGACGCAAAACACGTACTGCGCTGCAATAATCTACACCGCACCGCACCAATTACAAGGGCGGGAACAGAATTTTTGGTCAGCGCAGTTCCACTCCGCCGCGCCTGTGTCCCGACCGTCACAGCGGCTCGCCGCGCCGGGGCTCGCGCGCCGCCGCCGCGTAGATGGCACAGGCGACGATCACCGCTACCGCCTGGAAAGCGAACACCAGCCGATAGGCCTCGAGCGGATAGGCTCCGCCGCGTTCGGGGAAAAGATTGATCACCATTCCGGTGGCGAACTGCGACACGAATACTCCGCCGATCGTGCCGACATTGAACAGCGTGATGCCGCGACCGACCAGCGGCGCCGGCAGCAGCGCGCGGCCGTGCGCGATCAGCACCGGAATGTAGGCAGCGGCGAATCCGAACAGGCCGAGCAGGATGGCGAGCGGGACCGGCGCAAGCCGCCCGAACCACGCGAGCGTGCCCAGGCATGCCGCCGTCGCGATGCCGCCCGCCAGCACCAGCGGCTTGTAGCTGCCGACCATCCGCTCGGCGTAGCCCCACAGCACGACGCCGACGATCTGCGTCAGCGCCGGGATCAGCAGCAGGTCGCCGCGCGCGGTCAGCCCATGGCCGTAAACGTGGGCGAGATACGGTCCGCCCCACAGCCCGACGATCAACACATAGCTCGAATAGCAGACGACGTTCATCAGGAAGATCGGCACGAACGAGCGCGATCGCGCGACCGCGCGCAGGCCCGCAAGGCTCTCGGCGAGCGTCTCCGAATGCGTCGCGTGCGCGGAATCGCCGCGCTCCTCGCGCACGACGAACGCGACCAGCAGGCCGCAGATGACGACGACGCCCGCCACGGCCAGGAAGGTCGCGCGCCAGCCGACCGCCGCGCTGGCGAAGGCAAGCGGCGCGGTGACAAGCAAGGTGCCCACCGTGCCGATGCCGATCTGGATGCCGGCAAGCGCGGCGAACCGCTCGGGCGGGAAGCGTCGCGCATAGAGCGCGAGCGGCGCCATCAGGTAGCACGACGAACCGAGACCCATCAGGACACGTGCGCCGACGAGCGCGGCGGGCGTCGTCGCGAACGCGAAGGCGACCGCGCCGGCGACCGCGATGACGGCGCACACCAGCATGCAGCGTTTCGGACCGTAGCGATCGAGTGCGATGCCGAGCGGAATCTGGGCGGCCGCGAAGGCGAAAAAGAACGCGCTCGACAGCAGTCCGATCGCGCCCGCGCTCAGGGCCATCTCGGCCGCAAGATCAGGCGCGATGACCCCGACCGAATTGCGCAGGAACTGGCTCACCAGATAGATGGCGGCGCATGTTCCCACGAGCGCGACGGCAATGCCGCGCGGGACCGGCGCGGACGGTCGGCCAGTTTCGGTGGTCATCGATTTTTCAGCCCGGCATTTCCCGGCCCTCACCGGCCGGCGGTCTGGTCGCATACGGCTTTGAGCGCCGCAAGGTTGCCCGGCGCGTCCCTGTCCGATAGGCAGGCGCGTCAAACGGCACGATCCCGAAAAACGGATACCGGTTTTTCGGAAAAGATCGTGCCCCGATCGAACAAAAAAGCGGACCGCCCGGGCATGACGGCCATCGACTTCTCGGCATTCGTCGACGAGCTTGCGACCGTCTCGGGCGAGGCGATCCTGCCGTTCTTCCGCACCTCGATGGGGGTGGAGGACAAGAGCGCAAACGCCCGCTTCGATCCGGTGACGCAAGCCGACCGTGCCGCCGAGCTTGCGATCCGCGCGCTGATCAAGCGCGATTTTCCATCGCACGGAATCATCGGCGAGGAGTACGGCAACGAGCGCACCGACGCCGAATATGTCTGGGTGCTGGATCCGATCGATGGCACGAAATCGTTCATCTCGGGCATGCCGGCCTGGGGCACGCTGATCGCGCTGACGCGTGCCGGCGAGCCGGTGTTCGGCATGATGCATCAACCCTTCATCGGCGAGCGCTTCACCGGGGACGGTGACGGCGCCGATTATCGCGGGCCGGCGGGCGCGCGCCGCCTCTTGGTGCGCCCTTGCGCGGATTTGAGCGACGCGATCCTGTTCACAACGAGCCCGACGCTGATGAACGCCCAGGACCGCAAGGCCTTCGGCCGCGTCGAAGACGCCGTGAAGCTCTCGCGCTACGGCGGCGACTGCTACGCCTATTGCATGCTCGCCGCCGGCCACGTCGATCTCGTGATCGAAACCGGCCTGAAAGCCCACGACATCGTCGCCCTGATCCCGATCGTCGCCGGCGCCGGCGGCGTCATCACGTCCTGGGACGGCGGACCTGCGACGCAAGGCGGACGTATCGTGGCGGCCGGCGACAAGCGTGTGCACGCAGCCGCGATGGCGCTGCTTGCACGCGCGTGACTACCGTGGCGGCATTGCAAGTGACGGCGGCGGGTGCGTACGAGCACGTCATCAACGACCTCGCGCCGCTCTTCACGCGCGGGGCCGGCGTGCCGGTCCAGATGACGATCGCGAACGCGGCCGGCGTCATCAAGCGCCTCGAAGCGCGCGAGCCGATCGATGTTGTCCTCACCTCGATGGCGGGAATCGCGCAGTTGGTCGCGGCGGGGCTCGCCGATGTGGGCAGTCAGGCCGAGATCGCGCGCGTGCGCCTGGGCGCAGCGGTCAGGCCCGGCTCGCCGCTGCCCGATCTTAGCACCGCGGAGGCGGTGCGCGCGGTGCTTCTGT
>JAXDNZ010000122.1:0-2628 GCA_034669185.1 Hyphomicrobiales bacterium | reverse complement strand
TCGCGGCTGGTGGGCCACAGGTCGCGCAGATAGACCTTCTTGCCCTTGGTGTCGGTGCCGATCGGGGTGCGCACCAGATCGACATTCATGTTGCCGGCGAGCGCATAGGCGACGACCAGCGGCGGCGAAGCGAGGTAGTTCGCGCGCACATCCGCGTTCACGCGGCCCTCGAAGTTGCGATTGCCCGAAAGCACCGCCGCCGCCACGACGTCGTTCTTGCTGATCGACTCGGAGATTTCCTCCGCGAGCGGGCCGGAATTGCCGATGCAGCTCGTGCACCCGAAGCCGACCAGATTGAAGCCGATCTTGTCGAGCTCCTTCTGCAGGCCGGACTTGTCGAGATAATCCGCGACGACCTGGCTGCCGGGCGCGAGCGAGGTCTTCACCCACGGCTTCGGCTTGAGGCCGAGCGCCGCCGCCTTCTTGGCGAGGAGGCCGGCGGCCACCATCACGCCGGGGTTCGACGTGTTGGTGCACGAGGTGATCGCCGCGATCACCACGTCGCCGTGGCCGATATCGTGCTTGCGCCCTTCGACCGGGAAGCGCTTGGTCTGCTCGCTTCCCTTGTTGAACTCCTTGTCCATCGCCACTGCGAAACCGTTCTTGACCTCTTTCAGCAGCACGCGATCCTGCGGGCGCTTCGGCCCGGCGAGCGAGGGCTCGACCGAACCGAGCTCGAGCTTCAGCACGTCGGTGAACACCGGATCCGGCGTGGTCTTGGTGCGGTACATGCCCTGCGCCTTGGCGTAGGCCTTCACCAGCGCGACGCGCTCCGCCTTGCGCGCGGTCTTGGTCAGGAAGTCGATCACGTCGTCATCGATGGGGAAGAAGCCGCAAGTCGCACCGTATTCGGGCGCCATATTGCCGATGGTGGCGCGGTCCTCGACAGTGAGATTGTCGAGACCGGGGCCGAAGAACTCGACGAATTTGCCGACCACGCCGCGCTTGCGCAGCGTCTGCGTGACAGTGAGCACGAGGTCGGTCGCGGTGACGCCCTCTTTCAGTTTGCCGTTGAGGCGGAAGCCGATCACCTCGGGCAGCAGCATCGAATAGGGCTGGCCGAGCATTGCGGCCTCGGCCTCGATACCGCCCACGCCCCAGCCGAGCACGGAGAGCCCGTTCACCATCGTGGTATGCGAGTCGGTGCCGACCAGCGTGTCCGGATAGGCGATCTCCGCCATCACGGTCTTGCCGTCGACCTTGACCTTCTCCTTATCGGGACTGATCCAGACCGTCTGCGAGAGATATTCGAGGTTGACCTGATGGCAGATGCCGGTGCCGGGCGGCACGACGCGGAAATTCTGGAACGAGCGCTGCGCCCATTTCAGGAACGTGTAGCGCTCCTGGTTCTGCGCGTATTCTTCGGCGACGTTCTTCTTGAATGCGGTCGGCGTCCCGGCGAAATTCACGATCACCGAATGATCGATGACGAGATCGACCGGGATCAGCGGATTGATCTTCGCCGGATCGCCGCCGAAATGCTTCATCGCGTCGCGCATCGCGGCGAGATCGACCACCGCCGGCACGCCGGTGAAATCCTGCATCAGTACGCGCGCCGGGCGGAACGCGATCTCGCGATCGGACGACTTCGTCTTCAGCCACTGCGCGACCGCCTGGATGTCTTCCTTGGTGACCGAACGTCCGTCCTCGTTCCGCAGCAGGTTCTCCAGCAGCACCTTCATGGAGAACGGCAGCCGCGAGATTCCGCGAAGCCCGTGTTTCTCCGCCTCGGGAAGGCTGTAATAGACGTAGGACTTGTTGCCGACGACGAGGGTTTTGGCGCACTTGAAACTGTCGAGCGAGGTCATGACGGCTCTTTTCCCATCGGATCAGCAGAGAGCGCCGGGCGCGCTCCCGAAACGGCTGTTCCGTCCCGCGATGGCGAGCCTCGACTAATGCCAGCCAGCCCCCGCAACGTACCGGCTTATAAGGCCTTTTCCGGCGACCTGCTACACGCAACGGGGTGTCCCCGGCATGCGTTTCGCACATTTTCTTCGCGTACCTGCCAAACAGGCCGAGGGCCTTGAAATGATGCGCCTTTCGGCGTCCGGGCTGGCCTGCGCGCGGGGGTCACGTGAAGTCTTTCAGGACGTGTCCTTCGTCCTGTCGGACGGACAGGCCTTGGCGATCACCGGCCCGAATGGAGCCGGAAAATCATCGCTGCTGCGGCTGATTGCCGGATTGCTCCAACCGGCGGCCGGAACCCTCGCGCTCGAGGGCGGTGAGACGGATCTGAGTATCGGCGAGCAGGCGCACTATCTCGGCCATCTGGATGCCCTGAAGGCGTCGTTGACGGTAGCCGAGAACCTCACGTTTTGGGCCTCCTATCTCGGCGGTGCGACAACCGCCTCGGCGCTCGCGGCGGTTGACCTGGCGGCCTTGGCCGACCTGCCGGCAGCTTATTTGTCGGCCGGGCAGCGGCGGCGGCTCTCGCTCGCGCGTCTCGCAGCCGCGCGTCGCCCGATCTGGCTGCTGGATGAACCGGCCTCGGCGCTGGATGCGGCGGGCCAGGAGCGGCTTATGGAACTCATGCGCGGACATCTCGGCTCCGGCGGCATGATCGTCGCGGCGACGCACGCACCGCTGGGGGTTGGATGCAAGGAATTGCGACTCGGGCGGTCTGCTCCC
>JAXDNZ010000121.1:0-4406 GCA_034669185.1 Hyphomicrobiales bacterium | reverse complement strand
TGAGTTAAATTGCGCGTCGAGATCATGGCGCAACGACTAGGGTCTGCAAGGGAATACCGCCTAGACGGGCAGGGTTGGCCATTCGCGAAGCTGCAAGACAGGTCTTCGGGGGAGCAGATATTTCAAGCACCCGATCGGATTGCGACCGCGGCAGGCTGCTTCCCCCGCCAGCCAGTCGCCGCATCTGCAACTGCCAGAGAGCGGTGAATGCCGCTATGCTGGCCCCCGTCTGATTGGATGCTCTTGAAAGCGGTAGCGGGATAGGATTCGGTTAACCGTCGGCGCCAAGTGCGCGACCGACGCTTTCATGAGGAAGCAAAATGTCTGCCTGGAAGATGGACGGCGCGGCTGACAAGCTGGACGCCGTTGTCGTGGGCGCCGGATTCGCCGGGCTGTATGCTCTGCACAAGTTGCGAACCAAGGGACTACGGGCGCAGGTTCTCGAAGCCGGCAACGACATCGGCGGTACCTGGTTCTGGAACCGCTATCCGGGCGCGCGCTGCGACGTCGAGAGCCTGGAATACTCCTATTCCTTTTCCGAGGAACTGCAGCAGGAGTGGAGCTGGCCGGAGCGCTTTGCCGCTCAGCCCGACATCCTGCGCTACATCAACCATGTGGCGGATCGCCTGGGGCTGAGACAATTCATCCGTACCGGAACGCGCGTGGTGTCAGCCGCGTTCGACAGGCTCACAGGTCGCTGGACCGTCACGACCGCCAGCGGCGAGATGTTGCAGACCCCGTTCTGCATCATGGCGACGGGCAACCTCTCGCTGCCTCGGGTGCCGAACTTCCCCGGGTTGGAGAGCTTCAAGGGCAACTGGTACCACAGCGGGCTATGGCCGGAAGAAGGCGTCGACTTCTCTGGGCGGCGCGTCGGCGTCATCGGCACTGGATCCTCGGGGATCCAGATGATCCCGGTCATCGCCGAGCAAGCCAAGCATCTCTTCGTGTTTCAGCGCACCGCGAATTTCAGCGTACCGGCCGTGAATCGTCCGATAACGCCGGAGGTGGATCGGAGTCACAAAGCGAAGTACCGCTACTGGCGCGATGAGGCCAAGCGCACGCCATTTGGGATTGCCGGGCACCCGCCGCCCAGGAAGTCCGCGCTCGAAGACGCGTCCGAAGAGCGCGAACGCGTCTACGAACAGAAATGGGGGACGGGGGGCAATATCAGCTTCCTCTACGCTTACAATGATCTGCTCGTGAACAGGGATTCGAACGAGACCGCATCGGAGTTCGTTCGCAACAAGATCCGTAGCATCGTGCGCGATCCAAAAGTAGCCGAGTTGCTGTTGCCCAAGGATCATCCGATCGGAACCAAGAGGCTTTGCCTTGATAATGGGTACTTCGAGACGTTCAATCGTGAGAACGTCACTCTCGTTGATGTGAAATCGGATCCAATCGTAGAGATTACGCCGTCGGGGCTGAGGACCCGGACGCGCGAATTCGCCCTCGACGATATCGCGTTCGCGACCGGTTTCGACGCCATGACGGGAGCGCTGCTCGACATTGACATATCCGTTCAAGGCGGCCCGCGCCTGGCCGACAAATGGGCTCATGGCCCCCGCACCTATCTCGGTTTGATGACGGCAGGGATCCCAAATCTATTCATGATCACCGGGCCCGGAAGCCCGTCGGTGAAGACCAACATGGTTGCCTCCATCGAGCAGCACGTCGACTGGATCGCCGATTGCTTGCAGTATCTGAGGAGTAAACAGATCCGGCAGATCGAAGCCGATGAAAGCGCCGAGAACAGTTGGGTCGCGCACGTGAACGACGTTGCCGATGCGACGCTCTATCCGCAGGCCAATTCGTGGTACACCGGCGCGAACATACCAGGAAAGCCGCGGGTGTTCATGCCGTATGTTGCTGGACTGGATAAGTACCGAAGGATCTGTGACGAGGTCGCGGCGAATGATTACCAGGGCTTCTGCCTCAAGAGCCGCTAAATGACTGACGCTCGCCGTCGACGGGCAGAACCTGTCCGGTCACGTGAGCAGGCCTCGGACGCAAGAGTAGTGTCGCCTTCAGATCTGTCCGTTGTGAGGGTCCGCCGACCAAAGCACAAGACAATGTCCGCGCCTCGCAATTCAACCAATGGCCGCAGAGACTGCCGCGCGGTTAGGACTCGAATAATCGAGTCCATCTGCTAGTCTTGCTCCCCTGAACCCCGCCGGGCGCAGGAGATTGCAGATGCGACACGCTATCCGGGCATTCGTTCTCTTCGCCGCAACCGCGCACTTGCCGCTGGTCTTCGGTGGCGCCGCCGCCGCCGCCGACAAGGTCCGTTTCCAGACCGATTGGCTGCCGTCGGGTGAGCACGCCATGTATTACGGCGGGTGGCAGAAAGGCATCTTCGCCGAGGAAGGTATCGACGTCACGATCACACGCGGCTACGGCTCGGGCGATACGCTTACCAAGCTCGCGGGCGGCGCATTCGATTTCGGCGTTGCCGACGTGGCGTCGGTGCTGACCGCGCGGGCGCGCCAGAACGTACCGGTGAAGAGCATCGCGGCGGTATACAGCCAGTCGCCGCACTCGCTGTTCGTGCTCAAGAGCTCCGGCATCACCAGCTTCAAGGGTCTTGAAGGCAAGAAGATCAGCATCACGCCGGGCAACAGTCACAAGTTCTATTTCCCGAAGGTCGCCGAGAAATCGGGCACTGATCCGAGCAAGATCGTCTGGGTGAACATGGACGGAGCCGCGATGGCGGCACAATTGATTGCCAAGAATATCGACGCCGCGCCGTTCTATTCGATCCATCATTATTACATCAACAAAGCGGCGAAGGCGGCTGGCGAGGAGATCATTCCGCTGCCCTTCGTCGAGGTCGGGTTCAGGATCTACGCGGCCTCGATTATCGCGACCGACGAGACTATCGCCAAGCGGCCCGATCTCACGAAACGCTTCCTGCGTGCCATCAAACGTTCGTTCGAGTGGGCGCGGGACAATCCGGAAGAAGCCTGCAAGCTCCATGTCCAGAAGGTTCCCGAAGTCGCGCTCGACGACTGCGTGCACAGCGTGCAGGCCGTGATGACGTTCGTATTCACGGATCATGAGAAGCAGTTCGGCTGGGGCAGGGTTTCGCCGGAGCGTCTCGCGACGACATGGCAGGCCGTCGCGGAAGCACAGGAACTCGACCCGAAGTGGGATCCCAAGCAGGCGTTCGACACGTCTCTTCTTCCCGACAAGTGATCGGCATCCGATGCCACGACGCTTGAGCTGGTTCGCATATCCGTCTGCGCGCCGGCGGTCTTAGCGTGATTGTCCTCGACCATGCGGCCAAGACTTTCGTCACGCGCGGTGGCGAACACGTCACGGCCATCTCGGACGTGTCGCTTCAAGTTGCGCGCAACGAATTCGTTTGTCTCGTCGGGCCCTCGGGCTGCGGCAAGTCGACCTTGCTGCGGCTTGTCGCCGGTTTGGTGCCGCCGACGTCCGGAACGGTCTCGATCGGCGGTGCCAAGGTGATCGAGCCGCGCGCCGATACCGGTATCGTGTTTCAGGCGCCGACGCTTCTTCCGTGGGCGAGTATTCTCGACAACGTGCTGTTCCCGCTCGACATGATGGGAAAGCTCGATGCCGCCGGCCGCGCCCGCGCGCGCGATCTTCTGGCGCTGGTTGGGCTTGCCGGTTTCGAAAGCAAGTATCCGCGCGAGTTGTCCGGCGGAATGCAGCAGCGCGCCGGGATTTGTCGGGCTCTGGTCCACGATCCCGACATTCTCCTGATGGATGAGCCGTTCGGCGCGCTCGACGCATTGACGCGGGAAGAGCTCACCATCGAGCTGATGCGCATCTGCCGAGACCGGCCGAAGACCATCCTGTTTGTCACCCATTCGATCCCCGAGGCGGTTCTGCTTGCCGACCGGGTGGTCGTGATGTCGGCCCGGCCCGGACGCATCGCGGAAATCATCGACATATCGTTGCCACGGCCACGCGACTTCGACATGGAGGCCCGCAGTGAATTCCAGGATGCAACCCGGCGGATCCGAGGGCTTATCTTTGGCACCCGCAGCGCCCGCGCCGCCTAGCACGCGCCGCTGGTCCCGGATCGCGGCCGATATCGGTCAGCCGGTCGCGGCCCTCATCATTTTCGTCGTGCTGTGGGAGTTGATCTGCCGTTTCTTTAACGTGCCTGCTTATCTGGTGCCGGCGCCCTCGGCGATCTGGACCGATACATGGAAGCTCATCGGACCCGTCTCGGTGCACACGCTTGCCACCACGCAGACCGTGCTGCTGGGCTTCCTCGCATCGCTTATCGTCAGTCTGCCATTGGCCATCCTGATCACGGCGTCTCCTGCGATTGCGAACACGATCTATCCGCTGCTGGTGTTGACGCAGTCGATTCCGAAGGTGGCGCTGGCGCCGATCCTCGTCGTGATCTTCGGAAGCAATGAGCTGCCGCG
>JAXDNZ010000120.1:0-2660 GCA_034669185.1 Hyphomicrobiales bacterium | reverse complement strand
GCGCTCGTCTGGAAGCCGCAGAACACCGTGCCGGTCGACGACGAGCAGGGCGAGAAGGTGCTCAAGCTGATCGACGCCCTCAACGACCAGGACGACGTGCAGAACGTATACGCGAATTTCGAAGTGTCGGACGCGCTGGTGGCGAAGATGAGCGCGTAGCTTGCTTATCCCGCGAAGCGGGGAGGGTGGACGGCGCGAAGCGCCGGACTGGTGTCGTCGCGTTCCGCCTGAGCCCCACCCGGTCGCCTTCGGCGACCACCCTCCCCCCAAGAGGGGGAGGGATAAGCAAGATTACCGCAGCCACCTGTCCCACAACGGCATGCTGACCAGCGCGGCGAGCGTGATGATCGCGTAGGCGGTGCGGCGATAGGTCGTCTCCGAGGCGAAGTGGAACAGCTTGGCGCCGGCGAGCATCGCGAGGATATGCAGCGGCGCGACAAAGGCCGCGAGTGCGATCACGTCGGGGGTGAGCAGGCCGAACCATAGATACGTGGCGATCAGTGCCGCCGCCATGATGGCGAAGAACACCACGAAGTTCGCCCGCACCACCGCGGCGGTCGCCATCGAGGACAGCCAGAACAGCACCACGGGCGGGCCAAAGATCTGCACCGCGCCGCCCATCAGGCCCGCCGCGATCCCCACCAGGACGGTCACGATCAGCATCGGCTTGCCGTGATAGCGCCAGCCGGTCGAGAGGACGACGACGATCACCAGCACCAGCGCCGCCATCGCCCAGCGCAGGTGCGCAGGGTCGGCGTATCGCAGGATCAGCGTGCCGAATTGCGCCGCGATCGCTGCCGAAATCGCGAGCGGCACGATCTCGCGCCAGACGGCCTGCCGCCACACGCCAATCGAGAACACGATGCCGGTGACGAAATCCGTGAGCAGGAAGCTCGCGGCGCCGATCTTCGGGCCGTACAGCGCGCTCATCAACGGCACGTAGATCAGCGCCGAGCCGAATCCCGAGAACCCGCGCACCGCGCCCGACAGCACCGAAATGCAGAGCGCGAGCCAGAAGCGCGGGTCGGCCACGACGGCCGAGAAGACGGCGGAGCCTGGAAGGTCGATCACAAGCAGCGTCCGGCGCGGAAGGGGTTGGAAACTTTCCCGCTCATTCCGGCGAAAGCGGGAATCCGGTGCTTTGCAAAGAACCGGTCTCTGCTTTCGCGGGGACGAGCGGCAGGTGCACCACGCTAGGCGCGCGAGGGCCGCGGGTCTATCAACAGATACGACATGGGCCAGGCGATTCGCATTCTCGGCATCGACCCGGGGCTCCGCCGCACCGGCTGGGGCGTGATCGGCTGCGCCGGCAACCGGCTGATGTATGTCGCCTGCGGCTCGGTCGAGACCGACAGCAAGGCTTCGCTCGCCGAACGCCTGGTCGCGATCCATGACGGGCTCGCACGCATCGTCGATGAATTCCGCCCCGACGAGGCGGCGGTCGAGGCGACCTTCGTCAACCGCGACGCGGTCGCGACCTTGAAGCTCGGCCAGGCGCGCGGCATCGCTTTGCTCGTGCCGGCGCGGGCGGGCGTCCTTGTGGCGGAATACGCCCCGAACCTGGTGAAGAAGACGATCGTCGGCGCGGGCCATGCCGAGAAGGCGCAGATCCGCCTGATGGTCGGCGTGCTGCTGCCCAAGGCCGATCCGGCGTCCGAGGATGCCGCCGACGCGCTCGCGATCGCGGTGACCCACGCGCATCATCGGCAGAGCGCCGTGCTGAAGGTGGCGATGTGATGAGCGTGCTCCTCTCATTCGTCATTCCGGGGCGCCACGAAGTGGCGAGCCCGGAATCCATAAGCCCGAGTCGTGGTTATGGATTCCGGGCTCGCGCCTTAGGCGCGCCCCGGAATGACAACGGTGAGAGCGATCCATGATCGGCAAGCTCAAGGGCCTCATCGACAGCTACGGCGAGGACTTCATCATCGTCGACGTGAACGGCGTCGGTTATGTGGTGCACTGCTCGGCGCGCACGCTGCAGGCGCTGCCGCCGCAAGGCGATCCGGTGGCGCTGTCGATCGAGACGCATGTGCGCGAGGATCAGATCAGGCTGTTCGGCTTTACCAGCGACACGGAACGCGAGTGGTTCCGGCTCCTCCAGACCGTGCAGGGCGTCGGCACGCGGGTCGCGCTTTCCATACTCTCCACGCTCAAGCCCGCCGACCTCGCCTCCGCGATCGCGCTGCGGGACAAGGCGATGGTGGCGCGCTCGCCCGGCGTCGGACCCAAAGTCGCCGAGCGCGTCGTGACCGAGCTGAAGGACAAGGCGCCGAAATATGCCGACATCGATCCGGCCGTCGCGCGGCTCGCCGGCTCGCTCGAGGAGAAGCGCGCGCCGCGCCCGGTCGCTGACGCGGTCTCGGCGCTGGTCAATCTCGGCTATGGTCAGCCGCAGGCGGCGGCGGCGATTGCGGCCGCCAGCCGCTCCGCCGGTGAGGCTGCCGAAACGGCGCAGCTCATCCGGCTCGGGCTGAAGGAGCTGGCGAAATGACCTCCTCCCCGCGCCGCCTCGTGACCGCCGAGCGCCGCGACGACGACGGGGCGGAAGCCTCGCTGCGGCCGCAGCGCCTGTCCGAATTCATAGGCCAGCGCCAGGCGCGCGCCAACCTGCAGGTCTTCATCGGGGCGGCGCGCACCCGCGGGGAAGCGCTCGATCACGT
>JAXDNZ010000119.1:0-3767 GCA_034669185.1 Hyphomicrobiales bacterium | reverse complement strand
GTAGGTCATCGCCTGCTGCGTCGGCTCGAGCAGGAACTTCATGATGTTGAGCACGACCTCGAGCTTCTCGCCAGTGACGCCCTTCGGCACCATCAGATACTGCGTGTCGTTGACCCAGGTCATGTTGTCGAATGGCGCGACCTTGTAGTCCTTCGGCACGATGCCGAGCGCGCGGGGGTTGATGTCCCAGCCGCTCATCGTGATCGTGATGTCGCGCGTTCCTTCGCCCAGTTCCTTCATCACGATGCCGGTGCCGGTCGGGTAGTACTCGATGCAGCTGTTGAGCTCTTTCAGAAACGCCCAGGTCTTTTCCCAGCCGTTGACCGGGTCCTTCGGGTCCTTGTCGCCCAACAGGTACGGCAGGCCCATGATGAAGGTACGGCCGGGGCCGGAGTTGGCCGGGCGTGCATAGACGAACTTGTTCGGATTGGCCTTGCACCAGGCGAGCAGCGCGGCCGGCGTCGTCGGCGGCGCGTTCACCTTGGCCGGATTGTATTCGACCAGCGGGCCGGCCGGCATGAACACGACGGCGAGCGCCTGATCCTTGGCGAGTTCCTGCATCTTCTTGGCCGGGTCGGAGTAATTGTCCTTCACGCCGGGGAATTTCGCCGCGTGATTGGTCAGGACCGGCTCCCACAGGTTCTGCTCGATGCCGGCGGAGAGAATATCGAGGCCGCCGAGCACGAGCTCGATGTCGGAGCGCCCAGCCCCCTGCATCGCCTTGAGCTTGCCGGGCAGCTCCGGTGCGGGCGCCTTCGTGAAGGTGAAGCGCGCGACATGCGTCGGGTTCGCGGTCTTGTATTTTTCGATCGCGTCCTGAAGCAACGCGAGCGCGCCGCCGACGTCGACCACATTGATGGTGAGCGGAGACTTCGGCGCCTGCGCGAACGCGGCGGTCGACAGCATGCCGGTGACGGCGATGGCGGCTGCGCCCGCGACAAGACGGCGCCGAACGAGCTGAAGCTTCATGGACGTCCTCCCGGGCCGTGGCGTTATGGCGCCTTGGGCCCTTGTTGATCTGGCAACGAAACTGCGCTGAAATGGTAGTATGGAAGTCCAGGCAAGGCAACAGCGCGCGGTGCTCGGCGGTGCACCCGGTTCGGCGCGCGCGCGCGGCGAGCGTCCGGGATCGATGGCTGAGCAGGTCTTTCGCACGTTGCGCTCGGCGATCGTCACCATGCGGCTCAAGCCGGGGGAGGCCTTGTCCGAGCAGGAGATCGCGACCCGGCTGGATGTCAGCCGCCAGCCGGTGCGCGAGGCTTTCATCAAGCTCAGCGAGGATGGGCTGGTGCATGTGCGGCCGCAGCGCGGCACCTTCGTGATGAAGATCTCCGCGCAGGCCGTGACCAACGCGCGCTTCGTGCGCGAGGCGGTCGAATGCGCGATCGCGCGCGAGGCGGCACGGCGCATTATCCCGGCGGATGCGGCGGCTCTGAAAGCGCTGCTCGCGGATCAGCGCAAAGCCGAGAAAGCGAGCGATGCCGAAGGCTTCTTCGTGCTCGACGAGGAATTTCATCGCGCGCTCGCGGCCGCGGGCGGCTGCGCCTACGCCTGGAAGGTGATCGAATCCGCCAAGGCGCAGATGGACCGGGTGCGGTTCCTGAGCGTGCCTGAGGCGACGCCGATGCGGCGCCTGATCGCACAGCACCAGCGCATCCTCGATGGCGTCGCGTCAGGCGACGGCGACGCGGCGGCGGCGGCCATGCAGACGCATCTGCGGGAAATCCTGTCCTCGCTGCCGCGTCTGGCGAAGACGTTTCCGAAAATGTTCGACGCGGACACCAACGGAGTGGGAGCGTGAGGCAGGCCTGGCGCTGGTACGGCCCGGACGATCCAGTGACGCTCGATCACGTGCGTCAGGCCGGCGCGACGGAGATCGTCTCGGCGCTGCATCAGTATGCGCCGGGCGAGGTTTGGCCGCGTGCGGCGGTCGCCGAACGCAAGGCGCTGATCGAGAACACGCCCGCCGGCCGCGTTCCGCTCCGCTGGACCATCATCGAGAGCATTCCGGTGCCGGACGACATCCTGCGCGACGGGGCCGGCGCGAAGGCGGCGACCGATGCCTGGATCGCCAGCATGGAGGCGGTCGCCGCCGAGGGCATTCGCACGATCTGCTACAACGTGATGCCGGTGGTCGACTGGACCCGCACCGACCTCGATTTCCCGACGCCGACCGGCGCAACCGCGCTGCGCTTCGACTACGACCGGTTCGCGGCGTTCGACGTGCACATCCTTCGCCGCAAGGGCGCGGAGGCCGACTACGACGAGGGCGTGCGCGTCAGGGCGGCCAGGATCGCGGACGCGCTGACGCAAGGCGAGGCGGAGCTTCTGACCAAGAACATCTCGGCCGGCCTGCCGGGCGCAACCACATTTTCGGCCAATTTGGACTCGTTCCGCGAGCGCATCGCGAGCTATCGCGGCGTCGACGCCGGCAGTCTGCGGGCGAACGTCGTGTCGTTTGTCGCAAAGGTTTCGCCGGTCGCGGAGCGGCTCGGCGTGCGGCTGACGTTGCATCCGGACGATCCGCCGCGGCCTATTTTCGGCTTGCCGCGCATCGCCTCGACGCGGTCGGACTACGAAACGCTGTTCCGCGCGGTGCCGTCGCCGGCGAACGGGATCTGCTTCTGCGTCGGCAGTCTCGGCAGCCGACCGGACAACGACGTCGTCGCGATGGCGAAGGATTTCGCGCCCCGAACATACTTCGCGCATCTGCGCGCAACGCGGATCGACGACGGCGGGAAGAGCATCAGCTTCACCGAGTCCGACCATCTCGACGGCGACGTGAACATGGTCGACGTGGTGGCGACGATGCTCGCCGAGAGCGCGACCCGGCCCGACGAATGGCGCATTCCGTTCCGCCCGGATCACGGACACCGCATGCTCGACGACATCGAGAAAACGCGGATTAACCCCGGCTACACGGGGATCGGTCGCCTCAAGGGCCTCGCCGAGCTGCGCGGCGTCATCCGGGCGCTGCAGTGATGCCGAAACACCGGATCGCCATCATCGGTCTCGGCATGGCGGTGACGCCACATGCCAAAAGCCTCATCGACCTCAAAGACCGCGTCGCGGTTGCGGCGGCATTCAGCCCGAGCGAAGGCCGGCGCAAGGCGTTCGGCGCGAAGTTTCCGTTCCCGCCGAGCGGCCGGCTCGACGCGATCCTCGCGGACGAGACTATCGATGCTGTCGCCATTCTCACGCCGCCGAACACGCATCTCGATCTCGTGCGCAAGTGCGCCGAAGCCGGCAAGCACATCCTGCTGGAGAAGCCGCTCGAAGTGTCGAGCGAACGCGCGGTCGCGCTGGTCGACGCGGCCGCGAAGGCCGGAGTGACGCTCGGCATCATGCTGCAGCATCGCTTCCGCCCGGCCGGCGTGAAGTTGCGCACCATGATCGCCAGCGGCGAGCTCGGCCGCATCGTCGGCTGCTCGACCGTGATCCGGCTGTGGCGGCCGCAAAGCTATTACGACGTGGAAGGGCGCGGCACGAAGGCGCGCGATGGCGGCGGCGTGCTGATCACGCAAGGGATTCACACGCTCGACCTCATGCTGAGCCTCGCCGGCCCGATCGCCGAAGTCAGCGCCTATGCGGCGACCTCTAGCGTTCATCGCATGGAGACCGAGGACATGGTCGCGGCCGCGGTCAAATATGCGAACGGCGCGTTCGGCACGATCGACGCGACCACGGCGGCCTATCCGGGCTTTGCCGAGCGGATCGAGATCGTCGGCGAAAAGGCGACCGCATCGCTGGTCGGGAGCGACCTTAAC
>JAXDNZ010000118.1:0-8392 GCA_034669185.1 Hyphomicrobiales bacterium | reverse complement strand
ATAGAGATAGCCGGGACCAGTCAGCGCACCGAACGTTCCGATCTTGATCGTATCCGCGGTGACGCCCGGCACCTGCGCCGTGGCGGCCGAAACTGCGAAGGCAACCGTGAGCAACGTGGCCGCCCCGAGAAGTCTCGTTCTCATGTCCATCCCCTTGTGTTTTTCCGTTTCACACAACACTCGTCGTCCGCTTTGTCGTAGCAGTGGTCGCCGTCTCGCGAAGAACTTCGTCGGTGTGTTCGCCCAGACGCGGAGCCGGCCGGCGCAAGGCGCCCGGCGTTCTGGACAGCTTCGCAACAACGCCGAGCGTGCGAAATTTACCCGCCGACGGATGCTCGGTCTCGACGACCATATCGCGTGCGACGATTTGCGGATCCGCCATCGCTTCGTCAAAGCTCAGGACGGGACCGGCCGGAATGCCGGCCTGTTTCAGAGCGTTGAGCCAGTGCGCGGATGGCTGCTTGCTGAACTGGGCTTGCAAGATCTGCACCAGCACCTCGTTGTTCTTCACACGATCGGCGTTGGTCGCAAAGCGCGGATCCTGCACGAGCTGTGATAGTCCGAGTATGTCGCAAAGACGCCGCCAGAAGTTCTGCTGCGATGCGCCGACGGTGATGCTGCCATCCTGCGTCTCGAAGAGCTGATAGGGCGAGCTGCCGCGGTGCGCCTGGCCAAGCCGCGGCGGCCGCTCGCCGGTCGCAGCGACGTGTGCGGCCTCGTAGACCCCAAAGGAGAGCGCGGACTCCAGCAGGGACGTCTCCACGATCTGCCCGCGGCCTGTCCGGTGCCGTTCTTCCAGTGCGGCGAGAATGCCGACAGTGAGGTGCATGCCGGCCGCAATGTCGGAGATGGCGATCGGCATCCGGTGCGGCGGTCCATCCCTGGGCCCGCATGCGCTCATCAGCCCCGACATGCCCTGGGTGATAAGATCGAAGCCACCGTTGTCTCTATAGGGGCCGGTTTGCCCAAAGCCCGATATCGCCGCGTAAATGAGGCCCGGATTGCGTTGCGACAATTGCGCAAAGGAAAATCCGAGCCGTTCGAGCGTACCCGGGCGGAAGTTCTCGATCAGGATGTCGGCCGTATCGATCAACTTGAGGAGCGCATCCGAGCCGTCCTTACTCTTCAGGTCGAGCGTGATCGAGCGCTTGTTGCGATTCCAGATCAGAAACGGCGCGCTCTCGCCGCCGATGAAAGGAGGCATTGAGCGGGCATCATCACCGCCCTCCGGGCGCTCCACCTTGATGACGTCGGCACCGTGATCGCCGAGCAGCATCGCGCAATAAGGACCGGACAAATGGCTGGAGAGGTCGACGACGCGAATTCGATCCAACGCTCCGCTCATGGGACCCACGCGCCATCTGGACAAACATTTGTTATACGGTACACGATCAACATGTTCATCTGTAGCGTTTTTTGAGGGCTCTCGGTGTCGCAAGCGCACACGATCACGACCGCCGTCGACAGTGGAGGTGTGGCGGTCGTCACCTTGAATCGGCCCGAAAAGCGCAACGCCGTCAGCCTCGATATGTGGCGCGGCCTCGGCCGGTTGTTCACCGACTTGAATGCGCGCGATGATGTTCGCGCCATCATTCTAACCGGCGCGGGCGATAATTTCTGCGCCGGCGCGGACATTTCCGAATTCACGAAGGTCCGCCACGACGTGGCGAGCGGGCGCATCTACGAAGAGGCCGGAGAGGCTGCGACACTGGCGATACGCGACACCCGCAAGCCCACCATCGCCGCCATCTCGGGCTATGCCATTGGCGGCGGATGCGGTCTCGCCCTCGCGTGCGATTTCCGGATTGCCGATCGCAGCGCGCGCATGGGGATTACCGCCGCCCGGCTCGGCATCATCTATGGCACGCTCGACTGCGAGTTGCTGTACCGGCAGGTCGGTCTCGCGAATGCGAAGCGCGTGCTGTTCTCGGGACAGCACTTCGCGATCGATGATTGCATTGCGATGGGACTTGTCGACATCGTTGCATCGCTGAACGCACTCGAGACCGCGCAGGCCTATGCTGCCGCGATCGCGGCGAATGCGCCGCTATCGGTCGCCGGCTCCAAACTGATCCTCGAGGCGATCGCGGCCGGAACCGCCAACGCGTGCGCGGGCGAGATCACCAAAATGATCGATCACGCAATGACCAGCATGGATTATCGCGAGGGTGCGAAGGCTTTTGTCGAAAAGCGCACGCCGAAGTTCATCGGACGCTGATCGGAGACTGCGATGGCTTGGCTGGGCGTCGACGTCGGAGGAACGTTCACGGACCTCGTTCTGTTCGATCGCGACGCGCGCGAACTGAAGATCCTGAAAACGCCCTCCACCGCGCAAAACCAGTCGGAGGGAATTCTCACCGGTATCGACAAGCTTGGCATCGCACCGGCCAAGATCGACAGGATGGTGCACGGCACGACGGTTGCTACCAACACCGCTCTCGAGCGCGATGGCGCGCGCATGGCAGTCGTCGTCACGGCCGGACACAAGGATGTCCTGGTCGTCGGGCGCGGCAACCGCATGTCGGTCTATAACATCAAGGCGCCGCCGATGCGCCCGCTGGTGCTGCGCTCACAGTGCATCGAAGTGCGCGAACGGATACGCGTCGACGGCACGATCCTGACGCCGCTCGACGAAGCGGAAGTCGATGCGATCGGACAGCGGCTATTTGACGAAGGTGTGGACGCGGTGGCGGTTTGCTTTTTGCACGCCTACGCCAACCCCGTGCACGAACGACAGTGCGCCGAACGGCTCGCCAAGTGGCTCCCGCACGCGACCATCACGACGTCCGCGGACGTGCTGCCGGAATTTCGTGAATACGAGCGGTTTTCGACCACGGCCTTGAACGCGTACGTGGCGCCGCGGATGCGGCGCTATCTCGGCGACCTGCGCGCAAAGCTTGCCGATGCCGGCATGACGGCGCGACTCGCGATCATGACGTCGAACGGCGGCTCGCTCCCGGCGCGCCGGGTAGAGGACATGCCGGTCCTCTCGATGCTGTCCGGCCCGGCTGGCGGCGTCATTGCGGCAAGCTTTGTCGGCAAGACCGCGAAGTATCCAGACCTCATCACCTGCGATATCGGCGGTACGTCCGCCGATGTGTGCCTCGTTCGCGCCGGCGAGTTCGCTATGACGACCGAAGGGCGCGTCGGGGCCTTCCCCATCAAGATCCGGCAGATCGATATCAATTCGATCGGCATCGGCGGCGGAAGCATCGCATCGCTGGCGACCGGCGGGTTCCTGTCGGTCGGCCCGCGCTCGGCCGGCGCGCGGCCGGGTCCGGCCTGCTACGGACGCGGCGGAACGGAGGCAACGCTCACGGATGCCAACGTGCTGCTCGGACGCCTCGGCACCGACAAGCCGCTCGGCGGAGAAATCGCGCTCGACCGTGGCGCGGCGGAGGCCGCGGTCGCAAGCCTCGCGACACAGCTCGGACTGACGCCGGTTGCGATGGCGGAGGGCATCCTGCGGATTGCCGCGGTTTCTCTGGCCGGCGCGATCAAGGAAGTCTCCGTCATGCGCGGGATCGATCCGCGAGACTTCGTGCTCTTTCCTTTCGGCGGCGCAGGTCCGCTCCACGCTGCCGAGGTTGCGACGGAGCTGGGAATGCAGACCGTCGTGGTTCCCCCGCTGCCGGGAAATTTCTCGGCGCTGGGTCTTCTCATCGCGGACGTGCGCCGTGATTTCGTACGCACACGCGTGTCGCAGACGGCCAGCACGGACATCGCGGACGTGCGCGCCGCGTTGCAGGACTTGCTTCACGACGGCGAAGCGGAGCTCGCCGATGCGGGATTTCCCCTGGACCAACGCCGTTTCTCCGCAAGCCTCGACATGCGCTACCTCGGCCAGTCGTTCGAGCTGTCCGTACCGGTCGCGCTCGATGCCACAAGCATCACGGATATCGAGCGCGCATTCGGCGAGGTCTACGCCGCACGGTACGGTGGAACGAACAACGCCGTGATCGAGATCGTAAGCTACCGTTTGGCCGCATGGGGATTGTCAGAAAAGCCGACCCTCCCGACGATTGAACGCGCCGGACGATCGGGGTCGGCGGCGCAAACCGGAAGCCGCGAAGCGATCTTCGACGGCAAGGCGCGGCAAACTCCGATCTTCGATCGCAACAAGCTGCCGCCCGGTTACTCCGTGCAGGGCCCCGCGCTCGTGGAGGAAGGCGGCTCCACGACGGTCATTCCGCCGGGCTGGAGTGTCGCGCTGGATGACATCGGCTGTCTCGTTTTCAAGCGGAATTGACATGGTGGAAACCATCGATCCCATCACGCTCGAAGTCCTGACGCAGGCGCTGATCTCGACCGTGCGGGAGATGCGCGCGACGGTCACTCGTACCGCGAGCTCCGTGGCGATCTACGACGCAAAGGACTTCTCCTGCGGCCTCTTTGGACCGGACAGTCAGGTTGTCGCCCAATCGGAGGATATCGGCTCACACGTCGTGCCGCTGCCGTGGTCGGTGCGTTCTGCAATGGCCAAGCTCGGCGATACCCTTGCGCCCGGCGACGTCATATTGGTGAACGACCCTTACACCGGCGGTACGCATCTCAACGACGTGACCATCATCTATCCGGTGTTCCGCGAGGGACGGCTGATCTTCTTCCCCGCCGTTCGCGCGCACTGGGCGGACGTCGGCGGCATGGTGCCGGGCAGCATGTCCGGCAAGGCAACCGAAATTTATCAGGAAGGCATCCGAATCCCCCCCGTGAAGATCATCGAGCGTGGAGAGATGAATGCGGCCGCGCTCGATCTGCTGCTCGCCAACATGCGCGTGCCCGAAGAGCGTCTTGGTGATCTCCAGGCCAGTATAAGCGCCTGCCGCGTCGCCGAAATGCGCATCCACGAGATCTGCGAGCGTCACGGTGTCGAAAAACTTCTCGAGGTCGTCCGGCTCGATCTCGATCGTGCCGAGGCGCGCATGCGCGCGTGCATCTCGGGTCTCCCAAACGGAACAAGCTACTACGAGGACTATCTCGAGACATTCATGGGCGGGAAATTCGAGCCGCTGCTGCTCCCGCTTGCGCTGACGATCGAAGGGGACCGCATGATCGCCGATTTCACCGGCGCATCCCCGCAGGTGCCCTTTCCGGTCAATTCGACGGCGGCCGTTTCCGCCGCCTCCGTGTTCATCGCCGTCAAGTCGATCTTCGACCCGAAAGCTCCACTCAACCAGGGCTCATTTCGGCCCATTGAAGTGATCGCGCCCGCCGGTACGATCGTGAATGTACAGCGTCCAGCACCGGCAGGTTCGCATGGCGAAATCCGCAAGCGCGTGATCGCCACCATGGTCGGAGCGCTTGCCCAGGTCACGCCGGACCGCGTTGCCGGCGACCTGTGCCGGACCTCGTTCCACAACCTGCTCGGGGGATACGACACCCGCAAGAAGCGTGAATGGGTCCACTACGAGTGGTCAGCGGGCGGCAACGGCGCCTTCGCGGAGGACGATGGACCAAGTGCGATGGCGACGATCGACTGGGGCGATCTCGTGACCGTCCAGTCGTCGGAAGTCATGGAAACGCGGATGCCATTGATCGTCGAGAGTTCGCGCCTCGCAGTTGATTCCGGCGGCGCCGGCACGACACGTGGCGGTCTTTCGATGCAGCGTGCGATGCGCGTCCTCGCGCCGGAAGCACGCTACTCGCTGCTCTCGGACGGCGCGATCGTCCCGGCATTCGGCGTCCTCGGTGGCCTTTCCGGATTTCCAGTCGGGTCCTGGATCGATCGCGATGGCGTCATCGAAGACTTCGACACGCCCGGAAAGGTCGCCGGACATTTCGTCGAAGAAGGAGCGACTGTCGTGGTGCGCTCAGCAGGCGGCGGCGGCTACGGCGATCCGCTCTTGCGCGCAGCAGAGCGGGTCGCATCCGACGTGCGCGAAGGTTACGTGTCGGCGAACGCGGCCGTCCGGCTCTATGGCGTCGTTTTGAGGGCGGATGGCTCGGTCGATGCCGACGCTACCACCCGACTTCGGCAACGGATCCGCGATGCACGCTTCACGCTCGCCGCCGTGGCAGCGGCTGAAAGCGATGTCTTCGAGGCCGGTGCTGTCAGCCGGCGGCGTATCTGCCGCCTGAACCCGGCCGACGCGGCAGCGGGGCGCTTCCAGGAGGATGAACTGGTTGAGTTCGATGCGCGCCTTGCGGCGCCGTTGCGCGCGTGGGTGCGCATCGACCGAACGATTGGCCGCGGGACCGTGCCGCTCGGCGAGCGCGCGCTCACGATCCTGAAGATCAAGGCCGCCGAACCGGTTGAGTTGCGTTCGGTCGCAAGCTCCGTGCGGCCAAAGGTCGAGCTGATGGAAGCGGCGGAATGACGAATGACGCCATTCTCGTCACCGGCCTGAGCGGCCTGATCGGCGGAGCGGTCGCTCGCCGCCTCGCCGATGCAGGAAGCGTCGTGGTGGGAATGGATCGCGCGGCACCTGCCGACGCGCGCTTTCCCGTGATCGTGCATGACCTGCCCGACCCCGATCGCTGGCATGAAGCAATCACGCGGCATCGCGTTCGCAAGGTCGTTCACGCGGGCGGCATTTCCGGACCGATGTTGCTGCAAGGCGCTCCTGTACGCCTCTGCGACATCAACATCGGCGGTCTGCTCGGGCTGCTCGAGGCCGCGCGCGTGCACAGGCTGGAGCGCATCGTCTGGTTCTCCTCCATCCTCGCCTACGGCGACCGCCCCGACCTGACCGCGGTCAGCGAGGAGACGCCGCTTCGGCCGAACACCATCTACGGCGCGACCAAGGCGAGTGGAGAGGCATTGATCGAAGCATTTCACGCGGAGCACGGCGTCGATGCTGTGTCGTTCCGAGTCGCATCCTGCTACGGCCCAGGGCGCACGACGACATGCCTCATCCGAACATTGATCGAAGATGGGCTCGACGGAAGGACGACGGTGGTCCGCGACGCGCCGGAACGCACGCGCCAGCACATTTTCGTCGATGACGTCGTCGATGCCGTTTGCGCCGCACTGAACGCCGAGACCTTGCCCCGGCGGGTCTATAACATCGGGCCCGGCACCGCGCAGAGCCTCGATCAGATCCTCGATGCGGTACGATGCGCGGTACCCGGCGCATCGGCCGCAGTTCATCCGGACGGATTGTCGTGGAACACGTTCGGACTTGGACCGCTCCTGATCGATGCCGCGCGGCGCGATCTCGCGTTTAAGCCGCGCGTCTCTCTTGCCGAAGGCGCGCTGCGAACGCGCGCATGGGTCGAACAGCGCAGGGCCGCATGACCCTCGCGCGGGATCTCGACTAAAGCGACGCGCCGCCACAGATCGCGATTTCCTGGCCCGTGATCGCGGCCGCTTCTTCCGAAAGCAAGAACGCGACGAGCGCCGCGACTTCTTCAGGATAGATGCGGCGCCCGATCGGCGGGACTTCCGCGGGCGGGATGGCGGCTCGCGCCGGGTCGGTCAGCATCGCGGTCTCGGTTGCGGCCGGCGCCACGACGTTCACCGTGATGCCGCGCGGCGCTAGCTCCTTCGCCCAGGCCCGCGCGAGACCGACAAGCGCCGCTTTCGCGGCACCGTACTGGCTTTTGGCAACCACGCCGCGGGCCGCACGGCTGCCGATCAGCACGATACGGCCGCCTGCGGCCAGGCGCGGTGCCAGCCGGTCGGCAAGCGCGACTGCGGCATCGACATGCAGCCGCCACAGCGTCTCGCCCGCCGCGAGATCGAGCGCACCAAGCTTGCCGCCTCGCATGATGCCCGCCGCGTGCACCAGCCCGGTGACGCCGTCTGCGGCATCGAGCGCGCGGAGCGCCGCCGCCGTGTCCGTGATGTCGACGGTGACGGCGCGGAAGGCGGCGTGGGTGATGGTGGGAGCCGCGAGGTCGAACCCGGTCACGCGCCAGTCGCTATTGAGCAGGCGGCGCGCGACTGCCCGCCCGATGCCGGTGCTGGTGCCGGTGACGACGGCGTGGGTCATGAAGGATCAGGCCGGCTCGAAGTTCACCGACTTGAGCAGTTCACGCGCACGCACGATCTCGCTCGCAATGAATGTCTTGGCGTCGGCGCTGCTTTCGGCCACGGGCTCGAGCAATTGCGCGGTCAGCCGCGACACGACGGCGGGATCGCGCATCGTCTCCTGCATCAGCGCGTTGACCTTGTCGCAGATGTCGCGCGGCGTACCCTTGGGTGCCCACACGCCGTACCACGAATTGAACTCGAAGTCGGGCAGGCCCTGCTCGGCGAAGGTCGGAAGTTCCGGCGCGAGCGGGGAGCGGGCCTTCGAGGCGATGCCGAGCGCGCGGGCGCGGGTCCCGTCTTTGGCGGTCGGCAGCAACGCGAACGCCGGGTCGATCAGGAGCTGCACGTTGCCGCTCATGACGTCGGTCAGCGCGGGCGTGGTGCCACGATAGGGCACGAGATCGAACTTCACGCCGG
>JAXDNZ010000117.1:0-3067 GCA_034669185.1 Hyphomicrobiales bacterium | reverse complement strand
CGGATACGGGTCTGCCGGTGGTCCCCGACAGCGTGCCGGGATTTGTCGGTCCGCTGGCCGGCATCCTCGCCGGGCTCGATTGGGCCGCCGCCCATGCGGCGCGCGAGCCCGCCCGCGAGGACGAGGCCGAACGTCTCAGTCGTCATGCACCGCCGCCTTGCGCCGATGCTTGCCGCCCTCCTCCTCGACGTAGGAAAGGTCTTGGTCGAACACGATGCGGTCCTCGCCCGCGAGCGCAACAAAGCGCTTGCCGCGTGCGCGGCCGATCAGCGTAAGGCCGGCCTTGCGCGCCAGCTCGACGCCCCAGGCGGTAAAGCCGGAGCGCGAGACCAGGATCGGGATGCCCATGCGCACGGTCTTGATCACCATTTCGGAGGTGAGGCGGCCGGTGGTGTAGAAGATCTTGTCGTGCGCGCTTACGCGGTTCTGGAACATCCAGCCGGCGATCTTGTCGACCGCGTTGTGGCGCCCGACGTCTTCCATATAGACGAGCGGGCGGTCCTCCTGTGCGAGGATGGACCCGTGAATTGCGCCCGCCTCGAGATAGAGCGACGGCGTGGTGTTGATCTTGTGGGTGAGCGCGTAGAGCCACGACGTGCGCAGGGTCGCGGCGGGCAGCTTGGCGCCCTCGATCACCTCCATCAGGTCGCCGAACGTGGTGCCCTGGGCGCAGCCCGAAGTCTGCGTGCGTTTTTGCAGCTTGTCTTCGTAGTCGGTCTCCCGTTCGGTGCGCACCACCGCGACCGCGAGGTCTTCGTCATAGTCCACGCCGGTCACGACGTCGTCCGGCTGCAGCATGTTCTGGTTGAGCAGGTACCCGATCGCCAGATAATCCGGGTAGTCGCCGATCGTCATCGCGGTGACGATCTCCTGCCGGTTGAGATAGATCGTCAGGGCGCGCTCCACCGTGACCGACGTCGTCACCGGCGCGCCGGCCTGGTCGACGCCCGACACGCGCTGGGTCAGTCGCGGATCCGCGGGGTTGGGGCGGACGAGATAGTCGTCCGTCTCAAGCAGTGTGGCGGCAGGTTCGGTGGCCATCGCCCGAATATAAGGCCGCACCGGCTCAGGCCCAATCGTTGAAGGCCAGCCGCACCGTCAGAACAAAGCGGGAATTGAGTTTACGCCGAGACGTTGGCCATGCCAGCGAGGTCAGGCTCGCTAACGGCCGCGCGGCCGTGTTTGGCGCGCCACTTGGGGCCGGGGCCGCGCATATAGTGCCGCTCGGGATGGTAGGTACCGAACAGGTCCGTGCTCACGGTGCGCCACAGGTCAGCGACGGCCTTGCCGATGCTCGGTGCTGTCTTGTTGCTGGCCATGACACATTCCCGTCCTCCAGGCGGGTCCCGACTGCCGGGTCCGCTTTTTGGTCGTCCCGGATTGCCGCCTGGTTCACCGCGATGATGCGGCTCAATTGGTTAAAATTCGTTACAGTTTCGCTGGCGTTCCGCCGGCAATTCGGATTCAAGCTTTCCGAAGTTTTACCGGCCTTACAGGCACTCTCGCACGCACAGCGGAGATACGACGTGACGCAGGTCACGTTTCGGCTGAAAGTTTTTTTCTCGCGCGGACGTGAGCGCGCGTGACGTCGCGCGATACAACATTCTCGGGCCGGTAATACATTGTATCGGCCGCGCGGGCGGCCCTTGGCGCGGCGCTATTCGACCTTCGCCGGACTCCTTCACCACCCTGCCCCACTTCTCGATCTGCGTGCGGAGGTGCTCGCCGAAGCGCTCCGGCGGGCCGCCGACCGGATCGACCCCCTGATCGGCGAACTTCTGCTTCACGTCCGGCATGGCCAGGATCTTGTTGAGTTCCGCATTCAGCTTGGCGAGCACATCGGGCGGCGTCGCGGCCGGCGCGACGAGGCCGAACCACACCCCGACCTCGTAGCCGGGCACGCCGGCTTCGGCGACCGTCGGAATCTCGGGAAGAGAGTCCGCCCTGGTGAGGCTGGTGATGGCAAGTGCGCGCAATTTGCCGGCTTTCACCTGCGTCACCACGTTCGGAACATTGTCGAAGGCCACCTGCACATGTCCCCCGAGCAGGTCGGTGACCATCGGGGCGCTACCCTTGTAGGGCACGTGGATCATGCTGGTGTCGGTCATCAGGCGGAACAGCTCCATCGAGAGATGGTTCGAGGAACCGCTGCCGGTCGAGCCATAGCTGAGCGCTCCCGGCTTCGCCCTGACGGCGTCGATGAGTTCCTTCACGGAACGGACCGGCACGTCGTTGTTGACCACAAGCAGGTTCGCGGCCTGGCCGGCCAGGATCAGCGGCGCGAAGTCCTTCAGCGTGTCGTAAGGCAGCTTCGCATAGAGGCTCGGGTTCACGGCGAATGGGAATGCGACCACCAGCAGCGTGTAGCCGTCGGCCGGCGCCTTCGCGACCTGGTCCGTGCCGATCAGGGTGCCGCCACCGGGGCGATTTTCCACCACGGCGGGCACGCCCCAGTCCTCGGTGAATTTCTGCGCCACGATACGCCCGAGCGTGTCATTGAACCCGCCCGGCGTGTAGGGAACGACGATGCGGATGGTCTTGTCGGGGAATTCGGCGCGGGCAGGGAAGATGAGCAGCGCCGTGGCTGCAAGGACAAACCCAAACGCCCGTATCGTCCGCATCTTCACCTCTCCCCTTCGCTTCCTGTTTGATCCGCGTAAGCTGACGCTTCTCCGCTCATGCCCGCGAAAGCGGGCATCCAGTCCTTTACAAAGAACTGGGTCCGCGGTTTCGCGGGGACGAGCGGGATTTGACTCTACACATATCCCGGCCCTTCGATCGGCGGATGCGCGGCCAGGAAGTCCTCGCTCACGTCCACGCCGATCCCCGGCTTCTCCAGCGGCCGCACGTTGCCATCCTTGTCGACCGTATATGGCGAACTCGTCAGCTCGTCGCGGAACAGATTGTTCTTCGACACGTCGCCCTCGAAGTAGCCGCCATTATCGACCGCGGCGAGCACGTGGATCGTCGCCGCCATATTGAGGCCGGTCATGCAGGTATGCGGGTTGAGCGGCAGCTTGTAGGCGGACGCCATCGCGGCGATGCGCATGATCTCGGTGATGCCGCC
>JAXDNZ010000116.1:0-3700 GCA_034669185.1 Hyphomicrobiales bacterium | reverse complement strand
CTGCCGCCGGGCTCGGCCTCGCTCGGCGAGCTGCTCTCTCAGGCGAAAGCCAACATCCAGGCGCCCTGGCTCGGGTTTACCGGCTTCTTCACGGTAGCGATCATGCTTTCGCTCTTGATCTTCATGGGGGAGGCCGCGCGCGACGCCTTCGATCCGCGCAAGGCGTTCGAGGGAGCATGATGGACGCCGCCACCACGCCGCTTCTCTCCGTCCGCGACCTCTCGGTCGCCTTTCGCCACGGTGCGCGCGAGACGCTCGCGGTCGACGGTATCTCGTTCGACATCAAGAAGGGTGAAACGCTCGCGCTGGTCGGCGAGTCCGGCTCGGGCAAATCCGTATCGGCGCTCTCGATCCTGAAGCTCCTGCCGTATCCGGCCGCGCGGCACCCTTCCGGCGCGATCCGATTCAAGGGGCAGGAGCTGCTCAGTCAGTCCGAGCGCCAGATGCGCCACGTGCGCGGCAACGACATCACGATCATTTTCCAGGAGCCGATGACGTCGCTCAATCCCCTCCACACCATCGAGAAGCAGCTTGCTGAAGTGCTCGAGCTGCATCAGGGCATCAAGGGCGTGAAGGCGCGTGCGCGCATCCTTGAACTGCTCACGCAGGTCGGCATTCCGGATCCGGAAGGCCGGCTGCAGAGCTATCCGCATCAGATGTCCGGCGGCCAGCGCCAGCGCGTCATGATCGCGATGGCGCTCGCCAACGAGCCCGACCTTCTGATCGCCGACGAGCCGACCACCGCGCTCGACGTCACCGTGCAGGCACAGATCCTCAAGCTATTGAAGGATCTTCAGACACGGCTCGGCATGGCGATGCTGTTCATCACCCACGACCTCGGCATCGTGCGCAAGATCGCCGACACCGTGTGCGTGATGAAAGACGGCAAGATCGTCGAGCACGGGCCGGTCGAACAGGTGTTCCGGCACCCGACCCATCCCTATACGCGCGCCTTGCTCGCCGCCGAGCCGAAGCCCGATCCCGCGCCGCTGCAGCCGCAGGCGCCGATCGTGGTCGAAACCCGGGACCTCAAGGTCTGGTTTCCAATCAAGCGCGGCGTGATGCGCAAGGTGGTCGGGCACATCAAGGCGGTCGACGGCGTCAGCATCGCGGTGCGCAAGGGCGAGACGCTCGGCATCGTGGGCGAGTCCGGCTCGGGCAAGACCACGCTCGGCCTCGCCATCCTGCGCCTGATCTCGTCGGACGGCCCGATCGTGTTCATGGGCAAGCAGCTCGATGGCCTGCGCTTCAAGGAGATGCGGCCGTTCCGCCGCGACATGCAGATCGTGTTCCAGGACCCTTACGGCTCGCTCTCCCCGCGCATGTCGGTCTCCGACATCGTCGAGGAAGGCCTGTGGGTGCATCATCCGAAGATGCGGGAGGATGAGCGCGAGCGGCGCGTGATCGCGGCGCTCAAGGATGTCGGGCTCGATCCCGAAACACGCTTCCGCTACCCGCACGAATTCTCCGGCGGCCAGCGCCAGCGCATCGCGGTCGCGCGCGCGATCGCGCTCGAGCCGACTTTCGTGGTGCTCGACGAGCCGACCTCGGCGCTCGACATGCTGATCCAGTCGCAGATCGTCGACCTGTTGCGCGACCTGCAGAAGCGCCGCAATCTTACTTATCTTTTCATCTCGCACGACCTGCGCGTGGTCGCAGCTCTCGCAAGCCGGCTCATCGTGATGCGCGACGGCAAGGTGGTGGAAGAGGGCGCGGCCGCCGAGCTGTTCGCGCACCCGCAGAGCGATTACACCCGCGCGCTGTTCGCCGCGGCGTTCAACCTGGATACGGCGCCCGAGGGCGTCGCGGTCGAGCGGGTCCGCCGTTCCGCTGTCGACGCCCCGGAAGCGATGGTGCAGGCCGATTGGCAGGTGCCGGAGTGACGAAGGGCGCGCTCGCCCTCCTGATCACCGGCGGTACCGAGAACTGGGCCGCACCGCGCTGGCGCGAGCGCTTCAAGCGCGTCTGTGCGGACCGCGCCGTCGCGCTCATCCCGGACGATCCGATCGATCCGCCGCTCGTGACCTTCGCGGCGGTGTGGAAACCGAAGCCGGGTGCGCTGAAACTGTTTCCCAATCTCAAGGTGATCTTCAATCTCGGCGCCGGCGTCGATGCGGTCGTCGCCGACGACACGCTACCCGATGTGCCGCTGGTGCGGGTCGCGGTCGACGATCTCACCAAGCGCATGACCGAATATGTCGTGATGCACGTGCTGATGCATCATCGGAGGCAGGCCTATTACCGCGAGAGTCAGGAAAAGCGCATCTGGGCGCCAAAGCTGCAATGGGCCGCGAGCGCGCTGCGCGTCGGCATCATGGGGATGGGCGTGCTCGGCCGCGATGCCGCCGAGGTGCTGGCACGGCTCGGCTTCGATGTCGCGGGCTGGAGCAGCACGCCGAAGTCGATTCCCGGCATCGAATGCTTCGCCGGCGAAGGGCAACTCGGCGCGTTCCTGAAGCGAACGGACGTGTTGGTGTGCCTTTTGCCGCTGACGCCGGCCACCCGCGGCATCCTCAATCGCAAAACGTTCGCGGCGCTCGCGCGCGACGGCAAGCTCGGCGGTCCCGTCATCATCAATGCGGGCCGCGGGGGTTTGCAGGTCGAGGACGATATCCTCACTTCGCTCGATGACGGCACGCTCGTGGCGGCGACGCTCGACGTGTTCGCGGCCGAGCCGTTGCCGGCGGACAGTCCGTTCTGGTCGCACCCGCAGGTCACGCTCTCGCCGCACAACGCCGCCGACACCGATCCAGACACGATCTCGCTTTACGTCGCGGACCAGATTGCGCGGTTCGAGCGCGGCGAGGCGCTCGCCAACGTGGTCGATCGCAAGGTGGGCTACTAGCGAAGGCGGATCGCCTCGAGTCTCCGCACGCTCGTCACGTCGCTTCCGGCCGCGCGGATACGCGCGATGGCACTCGTGATCGGCTCGATCGCGACTGCCATATGGAATGCGTTGGCGTGCACGAATGTGCTCTCGTCGCGCACGATCGCGACGTGACCTTTCCAGAAGACCAAATCACCGCGCTCGAGCGTCGACAGGCTCGTGACGCGCGCGCCAAGCGCCGCCTCCTGCATGTCGCTGTCGCGCGGACAGGCGATCCCGCAGGCATTGAGCGCGACCTGCACGAGCCCGGAGCAGTCGAGCCCGTGGTTCGTTTTGCCGCCCCACAGATAGGGCGTGCCGAGGAAGCGCTCTGCGACGGCGACGAAATCGGGCTCATGCCAGGCGGCAGCTGCCAGGTGACCTGCCGGCACATAGCCGATATCGGTGACCGCGAACCTGTCCTGCGCGCGCAGCACCCTGAGGCGGCTGCCGAGCGGCGGCGTTGCGACCGGCGGCAGCTTGATCGAGGGCCCGGGGAACGCCAGCGTGCGCAGCGCCGTGACCGTATGCGTCAGCGCGCCGCGCGGCGGGACAAGAGCGTTCGCCGGCAGCCAGCCGACATAGCCGTCGGTATCGAGTTGGCCCCAGGCCCAGCCCTCGTCGTTGAACTCGTAGATCGTGACACGCTCGCCCATCAGCGCCTCGGTCACCTGTTCGGCGTCCGGCGCAGGTGCCCTTCGCATCGGTGCCTGTGCGTCGATCACCTCGCGCGCTTCGCCTTCGGCGAAACGCGCGGCGCGCGCCTTGCCTTCCAGGTGCTTGGCGGCGAGATCGGGCCGGGCCGGCGTGGTGCGTGGATCGAGGTGCACGGTC
>JAXDNZ010000115.1:0-3018 GCA_034669185.1 Hyphomicrobiales bacterium | reverse complement strand
GGCCGCGACCGCTTTTTCATCAACGGATCGAGCCCGTCGTCGGCCATCAGCACGGCGAGCGCAGCCGCCGTCGTGCCCGCGGGCGAGGTCACGTTCTGCCGCAGCGTGGCAGCGTCAAGGCCTGACCGATGCATCAGTTCGCCCGATCCGGCGACGGTCATATACGCGAGCCGCGCCGAGAGGTCCTCGGGCAGGCCCACTGCGGCGCCGGCCCGTGCGAGGCTTTCGGCGAGCAGGAACACATACGCCGGGCCGGAGCCGGACACGGCGGTCGCAGCGTCGATCAGGCCCTCGTCGTCGACCCATTCGACCGCGCCGACCGCGGCAAGCAGTCGCTGGGCGACCTGGCGCTGGCTCGGAGTGACCTTCGCATTCGCAACCGCCACGGTGATGCCGCGGCCGATCGCGGCGGGCGTGTTCGGGATCGAGCGCACGATCGCACAATCGCCGAGCGCGTTCGTGAGGAACGCCAGCGTCCTGCCTGCCATGACCGACACCACGACGGTGCGCGGGCCAACGAGCGACTTGAGCGGTGGGACGATTTGGGCGGCGACCTGCGGCTTGACGGCCAGAACGAGGAACGCGACGTCCTTGATATCGCTCGGCGGCGGATTGATGTGCGCGCCCTCGCGGCCGGCGCCCACGATTTCGTCAGAAGGATTTGGCTCGAGGACGGCGATTTTCTCAAGCGGATACCCGAGCGTTATCCAGCCCTGGAGCATCGCGCCGCCCATTTTCCCGGCGCCGACAAGAACGAGCGTGCCCGAGACGTTCTGCAGCAATCCCGTGACCGATGAATCCGTCATAGCCATCCCCTTGTCGCAGGGACGACCTTACGCCTCGCCGGAGGTCTCGAACATCGTGGCGTCGAGCGCCTCGCGTGCGTTCTTGCCGGCCCAGACCACGAACTGGAAGGCCTGGAAATAGCGCTCGCTCGTCTCAAGCGCGGCGTCGAGCAGCGCCTCGCATTGTCGGCCCGCGACCTCGACCCCGCCCGCGAGCAGCAGCGCGTGGCGGAACATGATGATCCCGTCCTTGGTCCACATGTCGAAGTGGCCGACCCAGAGCTGCTCGTTGATCAGCCCGATCAGGGCCACCACCTCGGACCGGCGCGGCTCGGGAACTTTGAGGTCGAAGGCGCAGGCGAGATGCAGCGCCTCGATGTCGTCCATCCAGGTGAACGAAAGCTGATAGTCGGTCCAGCGGCCTTGCACCGAGATCGCGATCTCATCGTCGCAGGCGCGGTCGAAGGCCCAATCATGCAGCGCTGCGAGGCGCTCGACCACGTCGACTGGATTGTTCTGGCGTTCCGCGTAATGCTCGATCAGCGACATGCCCGGCCCCACGTGTCTGTTTTTGGTTGTTTGAAGCGCACACGAAGAAGCACGCGCACCGCGATGCACTGGCGGCAGACTCGTCCGCGTTGTGGGTCGGCTAAGTCCGCCGAATCACTGGATGAATCGAATATAACCGCGCGAGTCCGCGGCGCAAAAAATCGCCGCGAGTCGTCCACCAGAAATGCGCAGAAAGTGAATCACAAAAGATTCAGTGGACGAATCGAACTGAGTCGATTTGTCGCAAGACTGTCGTCTGGCGCGCTCAATCAAACAGGCTCGACACCGACTCTTCGGTCGCGGTGCGGCCGATCGCTTCGCCGATCAGGCTCGCGATCGAGAGCACGCGGATGTTGCGCGCGACGCGCACCGCTTCGGTCGGCTGGATCGAATCCGTGATGACGAGTTCTTTCAGGCGCGAGGCGGTGATACGCGCGACCGCGCCGCCTGATAGGACGCCATGCGTGATGTAGGCGTAGACGTCGGTCGCACCCTGCGCGATCAGCGCGTCGGCTGCATTCACCAGCGTGCCGCACGAGTCGACGATGTCGTCGACCAGGATGCAGGTCGTGCCGGCCACTTCGCCGATCACGTTCATCACCTCGGATTCCCCGGCGCGCTCGCGCCGCTTGTCGATGATGGCGAGCGGCGCGTTGATGCGCTTGGCAAGGCCGCGCGCCCGCACCACACCGCCGACATCGGGTGAAACCACCGTGACGTCGTTGCCTTTGAAGCGCTCCTTGATGTCGCGCACCATCACCGGAGAGGCGAACAGGTTGTCGGTCGGAATGTCGAAGAACCCCTGGATCTGTCCCGCATGCAGATCGACGGTGAGCACGCGATCGGCGCCCGAATTCGCGATCAGATTCGCGACGAGCTTTGCCGATATCGGCGTGCGGCCCGAGGCACGCCGGTCCTGGCGCGCATAGCCGAAGTAGGGCACCACCGCCGTGATGCGCCGCGCCGAGGAGCGCCGCAGCGCATCCATGATGATCAGCAGCTCCATCAGATGATCGTTCGCCGGAAACGAGGTCGATTGCAGCACGTACACGTCCGCGCCGCGCACGTTCTCCTTGATCTCGACGAACACCTCCATGTCGGCGAAGCGGCGCACTTCCGCTCTCGCCAGCGGGGTCTGCAGATAGGAGCCGATGGCTTCGGAAAGAACGCGATTCGAATTGCCGGCGACGAGCTTGATCGCCCCGTTATTCGCCGCCATCGCCGGTACTCCGCTGCTCGCGCGGCAGCGTGATAACAAGCCGTTCCGGGCGCGGCAATATCGCGCGGGGGTGTTGTCCCGGGTTTGGGAGCCGATTGACGAAGCGCCGCCGCGATGGCCGCGCCGGGCCGTGCCGGCTTGTAAGGCCCGCCCATGGCGGCGTTCGGGTTTGCGAGCAGGCTCGCGAGCCGGTCCATGCTGGCGCGCGCGATCTTGCGCAGCATCGCCTCGTCGGCGGCATCCCAGGGGTCGGCGCCGGGGCGTCCGACTGCCTCCTCGCCGGTGATGCGCAGTGTGCGCAGGCGGTCGTCGTCGTAGACGTCCCAGACCCAAGCGATGTGGGTGCGTCCTCGCACGATCTGCGCCACGAGATAGCCGCGTACACGGTAGTGCGAACGGCCCTCGCGCGAGACCACGGCGATCTGGCGTGCGTGCGCCTCAGCCGAGAGGTTGTCGACAAGCCGC
>JAXDNZ010000114.1:0-6209 GCA_034669185.1 Hyphomicrobiales bacterium | reverse complement strand
TAGATGTACTCGCTCTTCAGGCGCTGCGTGTCGTAGGCGGTCAGGCCGGCGAACACCAGCACGCCGACACAGGAGATCACGAACTGCAGCATCGTGCTCCCGAGGAAGACATTCACCAGCGACGCGATGATGATGCCGAACAGGCCCATGATCAGGAATGACCCCATGCCGGTGAGATCGCGCTGTGTGGTGTAGCCCCACAGCGAGAGCGCGCCGAACGAGGCGGCGGTGATGAAGAACACCCGCACGATCGAGGTGTGCGTGTAGATCAGGAAGATCGAGCCGAGGGATATGCCGACCAGGGCCGCGTAGATCCAGAACGTCACCTGCGCGGTCGCCGGACGCATCGATTGGATGCGGAAGCTCAGAAAGAACACCAGACCGAGAGGTGCCAGGATGACGGCCCACTTCAGCGGACTCACAAACAGCGTGTAGCCGATTTGCGTCAAGTACCGGCCGGCCGAGAGCGGCCGCACGCCTTGCATGGCGAGCGACGGATCGGTGGTCACCGAGAGCATGTAGACGCCGAGCGCCGCAAAGCCCGTGATCGCAAGTCCGATCACCATGTAATTGTAGATGCGCAACATGTAGGCCCGCAGGCCGACGTCCACGACCGCGGCCTCGGCGCGCGTCAGCGGCCGGCCGTATTGCGCCGTTGCGGCGCTGCGATCAAAGTCGGACATTGTCGAAACCTCGCCCTGTTTGCTCCTTCCCCCGACGCGAGCCAGATCCGCGCCGTAGAGCGCGCTCAATATGAGCAATTCGAAAAGGCGAACAAGGTGCCTTACCGACGCAGGGGATTGCAGAAAACGCTTGGGGAACGCGACGGATTGTCGCAAACGAGCCGGTAAATTCTTCGTAAAAACCCTCAGAGATGGCGCAGCACCGGCGCGGGTTTCTGGCCCAGTGCCGTGAACGTGCCGACGAGACCGAAGGCGATGGTGAGCGCAAGCGCCGCCAGCGCAGCGATAACCGACGGCACCGGCAGCCAGCTGAAGCTCAGGTTCATGACCTCCGTCATCACCAGCATGGCGGCGAGCGAGCCGGCCGCGACGCCGACGAGCGCAGTCGCAAGACCGATCAGCAGATACTCCAGTACGTATGCGGCAATCAGCCGCTTGCGCGTCGCGCCCAGCATCTTGAGCACCACCGCATCGTAGACGCGATGTCGGTGACCGGTCGCGAGCGCGCCCGCAAGCACAAGCACCGCGGCGATCAGCGTGACGGAACTGGCGCCACGGATCGCGAGAGTCAGGTCGAATACCAGCCTGGCGACCGCTTCGAGCGCCTCGCGCACGCGCACCGCCGTCACGGTCGGAAAGTCGCGCGCCGCGGCCTTGAGCAGCGCAATCTCCTGTTCGAGCGTCGAGCCGCCCGGATAGGTGAAAGTCGCGATGTGCGCATGCGGCGCGCCGCGCATCGCGTTGGGCGAAAAGATCATCACGAAGTTGATGCCGAGCGACTGCCAGTCGACCGCGCGAAGATTGGCGACCGTCGCCGTGATGTTGCGGCCGAGCACGTTGATGACGACAGAATCACCGACCTTGAGGCCAAGCCCGTTCGCGATCTAGTCGTCGAACGAGACAAGCGGCGGACCCTGATAGTCGTCCTGCCACCATTCCCCGGCGACGAGGCGCGAGCCGTCCGGCATCTTGTTGGCGTATGTGATGCCGCGATCGCCTTGCAGCGCCCAGGACGCGTTGGGCGATGCTTTCAGATCCTCGACGTTGACGCCGTGCAGGCTGACCATGCGGCCGCGCAACATCGGCACGCGTTCGTAGCGCGCGTCGGGCGCATTGGTCCTGGCGAAATCGTCGAAGCGCGCTGCGTCGCTATCCTGGATGTCGACGAAGAACACCGACGGCGCCTTGTCGGGCAGCGCGGCGATGAATTGCCGACGCAGATTGCCGTCGATCTCGAGCAGCGTCACGAGCAGTGCAAGGCCGAGACCGAGCGAGAGCACGACGCTCGGCGTCAGCGCGCCCGGCCGGTGGATGTTGGCGAGCACGAGGCGCAGCAGCGCGGAGCGCGGGCGCGGGACGCGGCGTGCCAACGCCATGATGCCGGTCGCGACCAGCCGCAGCGCGAGGAATACGACGGCTGCGGCGGCGACGAAGATCGCCGCGATCTTGCGGTCATAGGCGAGGCCGACCGCCATCGCGGCGAGCAGCGCGACGACCAGCACGGCGAGCGCGATGTAGCGCTTGCGCGGCAGACGGCGTTCGGGCGCGACCGCGTCGCGATAGAGTGCCGAGACCGGCACGTCGTGCGCGCGGCCGAGCGGCCAGAGCGCGAAGGCGAGCGCGGTGAGGAAGCCGTATCCGACCGCAAAAATTGCTTCGCCGGGATGCAGGGCCGGCTCGATCGGCAGCGGGATGACGCCGCCGAGTGCGTATGCGATCGCGAACGGCAGTGCGAGGCCGACGACCAGACCGATCACGGTGCCGATCGCGGCGAGCAGCATCACCTCGGTGAGGTAGATCGCGAAGACGCGGCCGCCGGTCGCGCCGAGCGACTTGAGCGTGGCGATCACCTCGCGGCGGCGGTCAAGATAGTGCTTGACCGCGTTGGCGACACCGACGCCGCCGACGAGCAGGGCGGTCAGTCCGACCAGGGTGAGGTATTGGGTGAAGCGCTCGATGTTGCGGCCGAGCGCCGGCGAGGCGTTGGCGCGCGTGCGCACCTCCCATCCGGCGTCGGGCAATTGCGCTGCAGATGCCGCCACCATGTCGGGCGCTCTGTCGCCTTGGTCGGCAGTCCGCGCCAGCAGGACGCGGTAGTGCCATCGTACCAGACTGCCGGGTTGCAGCAGTCCGCTCGCGCGCAGCGCCTGTTCGCTGATGAGGAGGCGCGGCCCGAAGGCGAGACCGCCCGCGAGCTTGTCCGGCTCGTTTTTCAAGATCGCGCGCAACTCGATTTTCGCTGTCCCGACAGTAACTTGGGCTCCACGCTCAAGATTGAGCCGCGCCAGCAGCGCCGGATCGACCGCCGCGCCGAACACGCCGTCGCGCTCGGCGAGCGCGGCGCGCAGATCGCCGGCGGGCTCGAGACCAACCGCGCCGACCAGCGGGTAGGCCCCGTCAACCGCTTTCAACTCGACCAAGGCGCGCTCGCCGGAGCTTGTCCCCGCCATCGCCCGCATCGTGGCGGCGACCGAAACGCGCCCATACGACTCAAGAAACGCCCGCTCGGCCGCGCTAACCTCTCGATGGATCAGGGAAAATGCCACGTCCCCGCCGAGGATGACGCGGCCCTCGCGCGCGAGCCCGTCGCCGAGGCTGCGGGCGAACGAACTTACGCCGGCGATCGCCGCCACGCCCACGGCGATGCACGCAATGAACACGGCAAAGCCGCGCAGACCGCCGCGCAAGGAGCGCAACGCGAACCGCGGGACCAGAAGGATGCCGGAAGAAGATCCCGTCGCAGTGATGGTCATTTGGGCTTCGGCGCGTAGCGCATCAGCAGGAAATGCGTGGGAAGAAAGATGATCAGCGGCATCAGGATGAGCATTCCGGCGAGCCACAGGTAGGGATGCATCCACGTCTGCGCCGCGACGTCGCTCATGCCCCACACATAGTTGATGTTGACCGGGGTCAGGCCCGGATCGGGCCGCGGCGGCGGCATGAAGAAGAAGCAGACCAGGACCACCACCCACGCGAGTAGGGTCCAGGCCGGCAGTGCGCGTCTGTCGTAGCCGAGCGTCCAGACCAAGTAGATGAGGAGGAACGGAATCCAGCCGTGAAACAGCGAGAGCCCGCGCAGGAACAGCCACGAGTTCGGATTGAACATGTAATTGGTCATCCCCGTCAGCGACACGCCGAACGCATTGGCGATGAAATCGATGCACCAGTAGGCCTGCGGCAACAGGATGCCGACAGCGCACATCGAGACGAGCAGCGGGCTTTCGAGCCAGATACCGACCAGCGTGAGGATGAGGCAGACGTCGCAGAAATAGAGAAAATTCGTCGGCCCGTAATAGTACCAGTAGACCGGGATCAGCACCGCCATGAACGCCGTATAGGCAAGCTTGAACGGAAGCGGCAGGCGGCCTTCGGCTTGCATCATGAACCCTCCCGCGCGGCGCGAATCGGCGCCGCGCCAGCCTAGCCCGCTAGGCGTCCTGATCAACGCGCTCGATCCGGCCGGAGCGCAGCCGCACGACGCGATCGCAGCGCCGCGCCAGCGCGACATCATGCGTGACCAGCACGAGCGTGGTGCGGCGCTCGACATGACCGGCAAACAACAGCTCGATGATCTCGCGTCCGGTCGTCTCGTCGAGATTGCCGGTCGGCTCGTCGGCGACGAGGATCGCCGGATGCGGCACGAGTGCGCGCGCGAGCGCCACGCGCTGCTGCTCGCCGCCGGACAATTGCGCCGGATAATGCTGCACGCGCTCGGCAAGCCCGACGGCCGCGAGCTCGCGCGCGGCGCGCTCGAACGCATCGCCGACGCCCGCAAGCTCCAGCGGCACCGCGACGTTCTCCAGCGCCGTCATGGTGGGGATGAGATGGAAATTTTGATACACCACGCCGACATTTTTGCCGCGGAAGCGGGCGAGCCCGTCCTCGTCGAGGCGGCCGAAATCCTGCCCCGCCACCACCACGCTTCCGCGGTCGGGCCGCTCCAGCCCGGCCGCCACCATCAGCAGCGTCGATTTGCCCGAGCCTGACGGCCCGACCAGGCCGACCGCCTCGCCGGCGCCTATATTGAGATCGATGTCCTTGAGGATATGGACGCGCGCGGCGCCGCGGCCGAGCGAAAGATTGACGCCGGACAGCGCGATCGCCGGCGCGCGCGGCGCAACAGGCGCAACGGAGGTGTCGTTCATGCGGTCGGTCTTGCGCCTTTTCGGCCGAACTTATCCCCGCTCATATGGGAAGCGGGCCCGCGCGGTCCAGAGCGGCCGGATCGCCGCACTGGCGCTTGCCCTGCTGACGGCACTGCCGGCGATCGCCGCCAATGCCGCCGAGCCTCCCGTGCGCATCGTCGCGCTCGGGGATTCGCTCACCGCCGGCCTCGGGCTCGCCCGACAGGACGCATTCCCGGCCAAGCTCGAAGCCGCGCTGCGCGCCAAGGGAATCGCGGTCACGATCGAGAACGCCGGCGTCTCGGGTGACACCACCGCGGGCGCCCTCGCGCGGCTCGACTGGTCGGTGCCGCAGGGCACGCAGGCCGTGATCCTCGAGCTCGGCGCCAACGATGCGCTGCGCGGGCTCGACCCGAAGGCTGCGCGCGCCGCGCTGGAGGCGATCATCGCCCGCCTGAAGGCGCGCAACATCGCGGTGCTGCTCGCCGGCATGCTGGCGCCGCGCAACCTCGGTCCCGACTACGCGGCGGCCTTCGACCCGATCTATCCGGAGCTCGCGGCCGCCCACGACGTGCTGCTGTATCCGTTCTTCCTCGACGGGATCGCGGCCGAGCGCGCATTCAACCAGGCCGACGGCCTGCACCCAACCGCGGCCGGGGTCGAGCAAATCGTCGCCCGCATCCTGCCGAAGGCCGAGGAGCTGGTCGCCCGGGCCAAGGCGAAGTGACCCGATGTTGATTGTGGCGAACATGTCCCGGCATGATTCGGTGTGATTCGGCTAAGTGCCGGCGCGTGCCGGCTGCGGAGTTTCTCGCGATGCCTCGGCTGTTCACCGGTCTGGAAATTCCGCGACAGGTCGGTGCCGCATTGTCGCTCCTGCGCGGCGGATTGCCGGGGGCGCGCTGGATCGACCCGGAGAATTATCACCTCACGCTGCGCTACATCGGCGACATCGACGACCGGCTGGCGCACGAGATCGCCTCGATGCTGGACGGCATGCGGCGGCGCAGCTTCGAGGTGCGCTTCGGCGGCCTGCAGGCGTTCGGCGGGCGCAAGCCGCGCGCGATCGTGGTCGCGGTCGAGCCGATCCAGCCGCTGCTCGAGCTGCAGGCCGAGCATGAGCGGCTGATGCAGCGCCTCGGCCTCGAGCCGGAGGGGCGCAAGTTCACCCCGCATGTCACGCTCGCGCGCCTGCGCGATTCGCGCAGCCACGAGGTCGCCGACTATCTGTCGTCGCGCGGGCCGGTGTTCGGCTCCTCGTTCCGCGTCTCGCGCTTCGTGCTGTTCTCGGCGAAGTCCTCGGTCGGCGGCGGGCCTTACGTGATCGAGGCGGACTATCCGCTGGCGGCGTAGGGTAGGCGCGCGCCTGAACCGTCGTACCTGTAGCCCGCATGAGCGCAGC
>JAXDNZ010000113.1:0-3972 GCA_034669185.1 Hyphomicrobiales bacterium | reverse complement strand
AGGCGCCTCACCACACCAGCTTCCGCATCACCGCTTTCGGCATCTGTCCGGCCTCGGCGAAAATCTTGGTCAGCGCTGCGACATCCGGCGCATCGCGATGGCCGAGCTCCTCGGCGTGGATGCCTGCGGTGCAAAACAGGCAATCGATGCCGAGGTCGGTCGCGCCTTTCAGGTCGGTGCGCACCGAGTCGCCGATCGCCAGTACGCGATCGAGAGCAGGTGCGGTGCCGCGCACCTGGGCGACCTTTTCGAGCGCGAGATCGTAGAGCGGCCGGTACGGCTTGCCGGCGTAATAGACCTCGCCGCCAAGATCGCGGTAGCGATCGGCGAGCGCGCCGGCGCAATAGATCAGCCGGTCGCCGCGCTCCACCACGAGGTCGGGGTTGGCGCACAGCATGAACAGATTGCGCGCGCGGATCTGTCCGAGCAGGTCGGTGTAATCGTCCGGCGTTTCGATCTCGTCGTCGTAGAGGCCGGAGCAGATCACATAGCGTGCGTCTTCGAGCGCGCCGAACGGCGCATCGAGCCCGGTGAAGATCGTGTGGTCGCGCTCGGGCCCGATCAGCAGCACCGGCTCGCCCGGGCGCTTGGCGACATAGTCCCGTGTCACGTCGCCCGAGGTGACGATGCCGTCATAGGCCGCGCGCGGCACTCCGAGGTGGTCGAGCATGTGCTGGACCTGCGCGCCTGGACGCGGGGCGTTCGAAATCAGCACCACGGTGCCACCCTTGGCGCGGAAGCGCGTCAGCGCGTCGGAGGCTTCGGGAAACGCCGTGACGCCGTTGTGGATCACACCCCAGACATCGGAGAGCACGGCGTCGTAGCCGGGCGCGAGCGCGGCGAAGCCTTCGGTCAGCACGGGCATTGTCGGCATGATCGAAGCTTATGCGCGGCGAACGATGCCGCGCGCAAGCTGCGCCAGGCCGCCGCGTCCCGCGGCCGGCCGCGGCGGCTCCGGCTCGGCGTCCGTGTCGCGGGGTGGGCGCTCGCGCGGAGCATTGGAAGGCGCCTGCATGCGCTCGGCGAGGCCCTGCAACACCTCGGTGCGCACCGGCCGCGGCGGCGAGAACAGCGCCCCCTGACCGAAGCGTACGTCGTAGTCGAGCAGGTCGACCACGGTGCTCTCGCGCTCGATCCGCTCGGCGATCAGGTCGATGCCGAATCGGCCGAGCAGGTCGGAGAAGTCGGCCGGATGGATATCGGCGCCGGGCTGCCCTGCGCGGCCCAACAACTGCGAGGCCGGCACCTTGATGAAGCGGAAGCCGCGCTCCGCCATTTCGCGCGGCTCGATGCGAAGGTCGCCGACCTGGTCGATCGCGAAACGGAACCCGAGCGCCGCAAGCGTCGCGAGCCCTTCGGCCTCGATGGGTCCCATCGCGCGCACGGCCGCCTGCGGAAACTGGAACACGATGAACTGTGCGAGCGCGCGGTTCGCTTCGAGGAAGTCGCTGACCTCCTGGAACACCGCGGTGTTGACCAGCGTCGCCGCCGACATGGTGCAGAACAGGCCGACCTCACGGTTCTTCGCGGTGAGGCGGCGCACCACCTGCACGCAGCGAAAAACCATCAGATTGTCGATCGCCGGCGTCAGCCCTGCGCTCTCGGCGTAAGCGCGGTAATCTTCGGGCGCGTACTGCTCTTCATCCTCGCCGCGCAGCCGCGTGATCGCCTCGTAGTAGCGCACCTTGCGCTGCGGCAAGGTGACGATCGGCTGAAGGAAAAGGTCGATGCGATTGGCCTCAACCGCTCGCGCGATCAGCGCCGCGATCTCGGCCTGTTCCATGCCCTTGAAGCGGCCGGTCGCGGCGCGCGTGCCCGGTGCCTCGGGCTCCACATGGTCGGCGCTCGCTTCGGCGTCAATCGTTTCGACCGGCAGCTCCGGCGCCGCGCCAGGCGCCGCTACCTTGACCTTGACCGGTGCCGGTGCCGGTGCGGCGAGGGCGCGCTCATGCGTCGCGACCGCGTCGGCAAGCTCCTTCACCAGCTGGCCGAGCTCGTCGATCTCGTTGCCGAGCGGCTCGGTCGCTGCGCGCGTTCTCTCGTTCGCGGCCTTCAGCTCGGTTTCGAGCGCCACCATGCGCCGGTCGAGCTCGGCGATGTGGCGGCCGATATCCGCCGTTCCGCGTGACAAGTCGGCGATCTGCGCGCCGACGTCGCTGCGGTCGCGTGCGCGGGAGGTCACCGAATTGAGCATCACCAGCGCGGTCGCGGTGGCGACGCCCAAGACCGCCGCCTCCATCCCGGTGAAGCCGAACCAGAGGTACACGACGACGCCGACGGAGCCGGCGATCAGTGCCAGGCAAATCGCGATGAAGATGGCGCTCAGGCGCCCCATACCCAACCCCACGACCGGCGGCATATCGCGTTCCGCGAATCGCCTGCGCGCCTGTCCCCGGCAATGTCCATAAGCCAAGCGCCGCGCGCAAGCTTGTCGCTCCACGCGCCGGATGCGGACCTTCGGAACTTTGGCGCTACCGCGTGACGGCATTGTGTCGGCCGCAATGGGCGCAGAACGTTGTTCTCGCGGCGCGTTTCGCGTCCGAGGTTTGGGAACGGGCGCCGCCAAAAAGTGAGGGCGGCGCAGGACGCCGGGGTCCTGGACGGGACCCGCAGGCCTGAACCTCTCGCGAGGCGCAGGCGGGACGATGCTTTTCGATGAAGCTTCGTCCGAAACTCCGCAAGTCCGCCATTTCTCCGGCGTCCCGCGCGCGGTGTTTTTAGGCTTTCCTTCGTACGGCCCCCGGTGGACTGACCTTTCAGGCTTCTAACGCTCACGCGGAGAGACCTATCCACCGCTAACGGGCCTTCACTGCACGCCAGCGATGGGCATCGCCTTCGGGCGCAGCGACCCAATGCCCCGTGACGCGCGGCTGGCGCGCCGGGACCGTACGACTTCAGCCGCCGGGCTTTGGGTGTGCGTGTTGCACCCGTGCCCGGCCACCGCCCCCGATCCGCACTCCAAGACGCCTCTAGAAGCGCCCCTCGTGGATCGAGGCGTGTGCATTATCCGGCCGGTTTTTGGCGCGGGGATTACTTTTTTTCGCGGGCGAGCGACTCGGTGGATAACCCATAGCCCGGCATATCGCGTCGCTCATGCGGGCTATGGACGCGGCGGCACGATCGCGACGTGAACGCGCGCCGGGCGAGTCGGCGCCAAGGTTTGGCGTGGCAGGGTCAGCGGCGGCTGCAGGTCGAAGCCGGGGAAGGCCGCGCGCCATTCGGCAAGCTTGGCGTCGTCGGCCTGGCCGTCTTCCCACACCAGCACGGCCCCGCGTTTCTTCAGGTCGTCGCGGTCGACCCAGGGGCTCAGCGCCGGGTCGGCATGCACGATCACGTGCGGCCGGTCGGGCGAATAGACCGCCACGTTATTGGACGCGAACTCGCCGCCGCCGACATAGGTCAGCGGCGTGCCGAACTTCTCGCGCCACGTCCGCGTGATCGTCTCGGCGAGGAACCGCCCGGGGAATTGCGTCGCCTTGGGGCGATCGCGCACCAGCGGCTCGCCCAACTCGATTGCGGCGTATGCGAGCGGCGCCGCCACGAAGACCGCAAGGAAGCCGGCCGCGAAGCGCTTCAATGCCGCCGCAGCGGTCAAGGGCCCGAGCCACAGCAGCGCTGCGAGCGGTGCGAACGACCAGAGCGGATAGCCCCACATGGCGACCGGCAGGCGGCCGAGCAGCAGCGCGATCAGCGTCGTCACGATGAACGGTCCGAGCGCGAGCATCGTCACGAACCGGCGCGCGAAGGCGAACGTGCCGTCCGCGGCGGAAACGCGACGACGCGGCGCTCCCGCATAAGCGAGCGCGAGCAGCCCGATCGACGGCAACAGGAAAAAGATCTGGCTTGCGGTCCACTGCAGCGGGAAGGTGACGGTTTGATACCATTGCGTTGCGATTTTCGCGCGCGCATCGACATAGCGAAACGGCAGGAAGCCGGTGTCGACGAGCCACCACAGATTCGGCGCGATCACGA
>JAXDNZ010000112.1:0-2570 GCA_034669185.1 Hyphomicrobiales bacterium | reverse complement strand
CGCATCGTGGTCAATCCGGGCACACCGGAAGAGCGCGAACTGCGCCCCATGTCGGAAGGCAACAAAATCAAGAAGAACGACCTCGTGCGCATCATGACGCCCGGTGGCGGAGGCTGGGGCTCGCCGCTCGAACGCGCGGCGGAACAGGTGCGCGACGACGTGCTTGACGGCTTCATCTCGGCCGAAAGCGCTGCGCTCAACTACGGCGTTGTGCTTTCCGCCGATCTGACCGATATCGATATGGCCGCGACGGATGCGCGCAGGAAGGTTCTCGCGCGCATGCCTCGTGGTCTGTTCCATCGCCGCGCTTATTTCGACGACGAAGAATTGCCGCGGGCAGCTGAATGAGCGGCGAGTTGCGAATCGGTGTCGATATCGGCGGCACCTTCACCGATGTCGTCCTGCGTCGGCCGGGCTCGCCCAGCCGTATCATGAAGATCCCAAGTACCGTCGGCGATCCGAGCATCGCGCTGCTTGAAGCCCTCAAGCGCATGCAGGCGGAATGGGGGTTGGCGCCGGAGGATGTGCTGCGGTTCGTGCACGGCACCACCGTCGCCACCAACGCGGTGCTCGAGCGCAAGGGTGCCAAGATCGGCATCATGACGACCGAGGGATTCCGCGACGTTCTGGAGATCGGGCGGCAGATGCGCCACCAGATGTATCAGCTCGATCTCGACCCGGAGACGCCGACCTTCTTGGCGCCGGGACACATGCGGTATGAGGTGCCGGAACGGATCAGCGCGACCGGAGAGGTGCTCAAGGCTCTCGACGAAGGGGCGGTTGCTGACGCCGCAGACGCACTGGTTGCAGCGGGCGCCAAGGCGATCGCTGTCGTGTTCCTGTTTTCGTTCCTCGACGACACCCATGAAAAGCGTGCGCGCGCGATCATCCTGGCGCGCCATCCCGATGTGTTCGTCTCGCTGTCGTCGGAGGTCGACGCGGCTTTCCGCGAGTACGAGCGCACGGTCGTGACTGCCTTCGATGCCTACGTGAAGCCGGTCGTGGATCGTTACCTGGCCAATCTGGACAGCGGTTTGCTGAAGGCTTCGGTGCCGGCGCCACTGCAGATCATGCAGTCGCGCGGAGGCATCTCGGGATCGCGCACGGCGCGCCTGCGTCCGGTGCGCCTGTTTCTCTCCGGCCCCGCGGCCGGAGTGATCGGCGCGAGGATGGCGGCCCAGACCGCGGGGGTGCGCGACCTGATCACCGTCGATGTCGGCGGCACGTCGTGTGACATTGCGTTGATCGAGGACGGCACGCCTGCTCTGCGTTCGGAAGGCTTGATCGACGGCTATCCGGTGCGGGTCGGCATGGTCGACGTCAATTCGATCGGTTCGGGAGGCGGATCAATTGCGTGGCTCGATGCCGCGGGGGGGCTGCGGGTCGGTCCGCAGTCGGCAGGAGCGGATCCGGGGCCTGCATGCTACGGGCGCGGCGGCATGGAAGCGACCGTGACCGACGCGTCAGTTGTGCTCGGCTATCTCGATCCGGATTATTTCGCAGGGGGTAAGCTCAAGCTGAAACCCGAACTGGCACGCGAAGCCGTGGCGCGCATCGCCGGACGGCTGAACCTCACCGTCGAACAGGCAGCGCTCGGCATCCATCGCATTCTCAACGCTCAGATGGCCGAAGGCATTCGTCTCGTGTCAATCCGCCAGGGTCATGACCCGCGACGCTTCACGCTGCTGCCGCTCGGCGGCGGCGGCGCCTTGCATGCGTGCGCGCTTGCGGAAGAACTCGGTATCACGCGTGTTCTCGTGCCGCGCCACCCGGGCGTGCTGTCGGCTGCGGGTCTCTTGGCCGCTCCGATCGAGCACGAATCCTCGACGGCGCTTCCACGACGCGAAGAGGAGTTTGATCTCGATGAGGTCAAGTGCACCTTGCAAGCGCTCGACCAGCGATGCGGCGCGCTGATGGATGATGAGAGGGTCGAGCGCGGCGCGATATCTGTGCGCTACTTCGCGGACGTTTGTTACGCCGGCCAGGGGTATCATCTGGAGATCCCATTTGATCCCGGATTCGCCGATCCGTTTGGCGCGCTCAGGGCAGCTTTCTATACGGCGCACGATCGCACCTACGGCTATGCGCCGTGGGCGCCCATCCGGCTGGTCAATTTGCGGGCAGTCCACACTGCCGCCGGGCTGGAACGGTTGCAGGAAGACGACTGGACGCCGGTGGTGGGTGAAGCGCTGATCCGCCGGGCCCGCATTCTGCTTGCTGACCAGCAAGCGCCGATCGAAGCGTCGGTCTATGACCGCGCGGCGCTGAAGGCGGGCGACGCTTTCGGCGGGCCGGCGATCGTTGAGCAGGAGGACACCACGACGTTGGTCACGTCGGGCTGGCGCGGCAACGTTGATCGGCACGGCAACCTCGTGCTCGAACGCACATCCAACTGAAGGGCAGGCGATGTCGCTCTCCGCTCAGACGCTCGACCCGGTCACCGTCGAGGTGGTGCGCAACAAGCTCGACGGCATCGCCAACGAGATGCAGATGACGCTGCTGCACAGCGCGTTCTCGCCGATCGTCAAGGAAGGCATGGACTGCTCGGCGGCGCTGTTCACCGCCGAAGG
>JAXDNZ010000111.1:0-4030 GCA_034669185.1 Hyphomicrobiales bacterium | reverse complement strand
GGTGAGCTCGGTGTGGATGTCGAACATCTCGCCGATCTGGTCGCCAATGGTGCGCAGGGGGTTGAGCGCCGTCATCGGCTCCTGGAAGATCATCGCGATGCGCGCGCCCCGTATGCGGCGCATCTCGGCTTCCTCGGCGAGGGCAAGGTCCTTATCCTCGAACAGGATGCGGCCGCCGTCGATGTCGACGCCGCCGGGCAACAGCCGCATGATGGCATTCGCCGCCATGGACTTTCCGGAGCCGGATTCACCGACGAGGCAGACGATTTCGTCGGGCGCGAGCGAGAGCATCACGTCCTTCAGGGCATGGGGGCGGTCGGCGCCTGCCGGCAGCCGTACGCTCAGGGACTCGAGCGACAACACCGCGCTCATCGGCCCTTTAGCCTCGGGTTGAACGCATCATTGAGCCCCTGCCCGACGAGCGAGACCGCGAGCACCGTAACGAGGATCGCGACGCCGGGGATGGCCGAGACGTACCACTGCACGCGCAGGACGTCGCGGCCGAGGCCGATGAGATTGCCCCAGGACGCGATGTTCGGATCGGAGAGCTTGAGGAAGGCGAGCGCGCTTTCGAGCAGGATCGCGACCGCCATCACGACGCTGGCATAGACGATGATCGGCGGCAGCGCGTTCGGCAGGATCTCCCCGAAGATCAATCGCGCGTCGCGCAGGCCGAGCGTGCGGCCCGCCTGCACGAACTCGCGATTGCGCAGCGACAGGAATTCGGCGCGCGTAAGCCGTGCCGGCGCCGGCCACGACACGATGCCGATCGCGACGGTCACAGTGGTGATGGTCGAGCCGAAGACCGCGACCAGCACCAGCAGCAAGACGAAGTTCGGCAGCGTCTGGAACGCCTCGGTCACGCGCATCAAAATAGTGTCGGTCCAGCCGCCGTAGTAGCCGGCCAAGGCGCCGATCACGATGCCGATGATGATCGCGATGACGGTCGCGACGAGGCCGATCAGCAGCGAGAAGCGCGCGCCGTGAAAGATCTGCGCCGCGATATCGCGCCCCGAATTGTCGGTGCCGAGCAGGAAGCGTTGGTTCTCGAACGGCCAGACGAGCGGCCGGCCCGCAAGGCTCAGCGGATCGCGCGGGTAGAGCCAGCCGGCGCTCGCCGCCATCAGCAGAATGAGCAGCAGCAGCAGCAGGCCGATCACCGCCGGCGGACTGCGCAGGTAGCGCCGCACCGCCTCCATCTCAGGCTCCCGACGTGATGCGCGGGTCGAGCCGCGCATAAGCGAGATCGACGACGAAATTGACCACGATCACCAGCAATGCCGAGACGAACACGATGCCGAGCAGCGTGTTCAGGTCGCGCTGCACCACGGACTCGTAGGCGAGCCGGCCGAGGCCCGGCAGCGAGAACACGCTTTCGACCACCACCGAGCCGCCGAGCATGGTTCCGGCCTGCAGACCGATGAGGGTGACCATCGGCAGCAGCGCGTTGCGCAACACGTGCCGCGTGACGACTTTGGTCTCGTCAAGTCCCTTGGCGCGGGCGGTGCGCACGAAGTCGAGGTTCAGCACCTCCAGCATCGAGGCGCGCATGATGCGCAGATAGATCGCAAGGAAGATGAGGCCGAGCGTGAGCGTCGGCAGGACCAGATGGGCGGCGATATCGAGCGTGCGGGAGAGCCCGCTGTGCGCCAGCGTGATGTCTTCGAACCCGCCGGCCGGCAGCCATTGCAGATAGATCGAGAACACCACGATCGCCATCAGGCCGAACCAAAATGACGGCGTCGCGTAGAAGACGAGCCCGAGGGTGGAGATGAGCGTGTCGGGCCATTTGTTGACGCGCCGCGCCGCGATCACGCCGAGCACGAGGCCTATGAAGAACGCGAATGACAATGCGGTCATCATGAGCAGCAAGGTCACCGGCAGACGTTCGGCGATCACGGTCGCCACCGGTTTGCCGTAGATCGCCGAAAACCCCAGATCGAGCCGCACCAGCCGCCAGAGATAGTTCGCGAGCTGCGCCGCGACCGAGAGATCGAGCCCGTAGAACTTGCGCAGCTCGCGCGCGGTCGCGGCATCGCCGCCGCCCATCTGCGCCATCAGCGCATCGACCGTATCGCCGGGCGCGAACTGCAGCAGCAGAAACACGCCGATCAGGATCTGAAACAGCGTCGGGATCGACGCCGCAAGGCGGCGTCCGGCGAGACTCAGGATGCGCATGGGATCGGACCCGACAGTGACCCGCAGGCGTCACCGCATTCTCCGATCATTCCCGCGAAAGCGGGAATCCAGTCCTTGGCTAAAGAACTGGGCCCCCGCTTTCGCGGGGACGAGCGGCGATCCGATTCCATTGCGCTGGCGCTCACTCGGCAAGCCACAGATCGTGCCAGCTCGACGAGCCCCAGCGCGGCGTATTGGAGTGATTGCGCGCCTTGGCATTGATCACCGTGACGAAAATCTGCTCGATCGGCATCCAGACCGGCAGTTCGGCGTTGGCCTCCTTGACGAATTCGGCGTAGAGCGCCTTGCGCTTGACCGGATCGATCTCGGTCGCGGCATCGTCGATGACCTTGTCGACCGCCGGATCCTGCCATCCCCACTGATTGGTCCATGGCGCGCCCTTGGGCTGTCCCGAGCGATACCATACCGTGGTCGAAACCGCCGGGTCGTTGCGGTATTGATGCCAGCCGGTGGCGAGGTCGAAGGCGTGATCGTCATAGACCTGCTTGAGAAACCCGCCGCCGTCGTTGCGAACGTTCTCGACCTGGATCCCGACTTCCGACAGTGACTGCTGAATGAAGGTCGCCCACAGCGAGATGTCCTCGCCCCACGGGGCCGGCAGCAAGCGCAGCGCGAAGCGGCTGCCGCCGGCGCCCGCCTTGAAGCCGGCTTCGTCGAGCAGTGCGATGGCCTTTGCCTTGTCGTAGGGATATTGCGGCGTGTTCGGACCCGGGAAGAAATCCGTCGAGGTGGACGGGATCGGACCGGTCCCGAGCTTGGCGAAATCGCCAAGAAAATTGTCGATGAAGAACGGTACGTTGATCGCATGCGCAATGGCGCGTCGGACCCGGATATCGGAGAGCTCCTTGCGGCGGAAATTGAACTCGATGGTGTTGGTGCGGGCGTTGCCTTCGTTGCCCTTGGTGGAGACGATGAAGCGCTTGTCCTTGCCGAGCCGCGCCATGTCGGAGATCGTCAGTCCCGAAAACGGGCTGTAATGCAGGTCGCCGGCCTCCATCTGCGCGGCAGCCGCCGCGCGATCGGTGATCTCGCGCCAGACGTTGCGGTCGTGATAGGGTGCGTTCGGCCGCCAGTAGTCGGGATTGCGGTCGGCGATGACATATTGTCCGCGCTCGTATTTGACGAATTTGAATGGCCCGGTGCCGACCGGGGCGAGGTTGGTCGGATTCTGCCTGATGTCCCCGGATTCATACAGATGCCTGGCCGAGATATAGCCGAGGTCCGGCAACGCGCGCAGCAGCAGGTTGAGCGGCATCGGCCGCTCGTAGCGGAACACCGCCGTCTGCGCATCGGGGGTATCGACCGCGGTAAGAAACAGCTGGAGCGTGGAGCCGTAGTTGAGAATCTTCTTCCACATCTGCATGGCGGTGAATTCGACGTCCGCCGAGGTGAACGGCTTGCCGTCGTGCCAGGTGACGCCTTTGCGCAGCCTGAAGGTGATGGTCTTGCCGTCGGGCGAAGCTTCCCAGCTTTCGGCGAGCACGCCGACCGGCTGCCCGCCGGCATCGAGGTCGATCAGGTTTTCCTGGATCTTCCCGCCGATGATGTAGACCCCGGTGGAGGCCTGGATGCTGGGATTGAGCTGGCGCTGCTCGGCGCCGTAATGGACGTTGAACACGCCGCCCTTGCGCGGCGTCTCCTGCGCGAAGGCTCGCATCGGATCGAGGACGTTCGCGGCGATCGCCGCCGACGTCAGCAGCGCGGTACGACGGCTGATTTCCAAACGTGTCATGTCCATGAGTTCTCCAGGATCAACCTATGCCGGCTCGAATGCTCGGGCAGCATCGCCGAATGCTACGACGGAGCGGGTTTAAAAGCCTCGCTTCAAATT
>JAXDNZ010000110.1:0-2696 GCA_034669185.1 Hyphomicrobiales bacterium | reverse complement strand
TGCGCGTCCGGCCTTCGGGAGTAGCGTCAGCGTCTCGCGCCATGCGCCGGTAGAGGTCTCCCTATGCATCCTGTGCTGCGGCTTTACGAAGACGTGCTGTCCGACGCCGGCGTGCTGAAGCTGCCGGCGGCACCGCGCATGATCTTCGTGGTGCATGGGTCGGTGACCGTCGAGAGCCACATGCTCGGTGACGATGCGGCGTGGCAGGGCGAAGGCGCCGTCACCGTGACGCCCGGCAAGGCCGGCGCGACCTGCTGGCGCTGGGAGATCGGCGAACGGGCCGCCGACATGAGCAGCCCGGGCGTGTCATCGCAGGAAAAGCTCGCAGCGCTGCTCGAAACCTTGCCTCAGGGCGATCTTTTGTGGCGCGGCGACAGCGTGGCGTTTCCGCCCGGCGGATGCGCGCATCTGCATCGGCATCAGGGTCCCGGCATCCGCTGCGTCGCCGAAGGGGCGATCCGCGTCGATACCAACGGCCACTCGACCTCGTACGGTCCGGGCGGCGCGTGGTTCGAGGCCGGGCCCGATCCGGTGTTCGCGCAGGCCGCCGACCGGCCGACCCGCTTCATCCGGGTGATGATCCTGCCGCGCGCGCTGCTCGGCAAAAGCTCGATCCAGTACGTGAACGAAGACGACAAGGCGAAGCCGAAGTCGCAGCAGTACAAGGTCTATGTGGATGCGCCGCTCTCGATACCGGCGTGATCGCGCGCCTTTCGGCCGGCGTTCGATCTTTTCTCGCGCCACTCCATCAGCGTGCCGAGAATTCCCTTCGGCATGTAGATGATGAACAGGATCAGGAGCAGCCCGTAGATCAGCGTGTCGAGCGCGAGCACGGCCGGTCCGAGCACCGACTGCAGCCCGGCGGAGCCCTGGATCGAGACGCGCAGGACTTCGGACAGGACCTGCGTAAACACCGCGCCGACGGTTGGACCGAGCATCACCCACATTCCGCCCGCGATCACGGCGAACACGATGTTGAGCGAGACGCCGAGACCCGCGATCGTCTCCGGTCCGATATACATCTGGTACTGGCCGTAGATCGCCCCGCCGAACGCGCACATCGCCGCCGAGATCGCGGTGACCTTCAGCTTCTCGCGCGTCACGTTGATCCCGACCGAGGCGGCTGCGTCCTCATCCTGGCTCGCGGCATCGAGCGCATAGCGGTCCATGCTGCGGTCGACGCGCCACCAGATGTAGAGACCGGCAAGCCACAGCGCGAGCGCGACGTAATAGGACAGCATGCGGTCCGGCTCGAACTGCACCGCGTAGAGCGAGATGCCGTCGCCGTAGCGCTTCGGCTGGGTGCCGAGCGAGCCGCCGGTGTAGTCGCGCAGGCCCACGATGCACAACCGCACGAACTCGGTGAGCGCCAGCGTCAACAGCGCGAAGTAATGCCCGGTGATGCGCAGGTGGAAGCACGGATAGCCGGTCAGCAGCGCGACGATCACGGCGACGACGACCGCGACCGGAATGCCGAGCAGCGGCGTGAAGCCGGCGAAATTCCACAGCAGGACGACCACGTAGGCGCCAATGCCGGTGAAGGCCCCATGGCCGAGCGAGGTGAGGCCGAAGCGGCCCATGAGCGACCAGCCGGTGTAGATGAACGACCAGATCAGGATCTGGATGACGAGGTGGAGATAATATTTCTCCGAGCCCGGGAACGCGAAGCGCACGATGAAGGGCAGCGCGAGCAGGATCGCGAAACCCACGATGGTGCCCGGAGCGACCCGCATCACGCCTTGCCCCCGAACAGCCCCTGCGGGCGGATGAAGATCACCACCATGAAGAACAGGAACGCGATCGCGTAGCCCCATTCGGTGGCGAAGCACGAGCCGCCGACCGCGATGAACTCCGCGATGATGAACGACGCGATGAAGCCGCCGAGCATGTTGCCGAGCCCGCCGAGCACGCAGATCATGAAGATCAGCGGGCCGAACTGCAGGCCGATCTGCGGGTAGATGTCGTATTGCAGCACCATCAACGACGCCGCGAGTCCCGCAAGCGCGCCGCCGACCGCCGAGGTCACCAGATAGATCTTGCGCTGGTCGACCCCCATCAGCGGCATGATCTGGCGGTCCTGTGCGATCGCGCGGATCGCGATGCCCATGTAGGTGCGCGACAGAAACAGCCACAGCAGCAGCATCGCGGTGAGCGCCACGCCGAACGTGATGATGCGCGAATAGGAGAACGACATGTCGAAGGCGTTGACCGAGCCGAGCCGGATGCCGAGATTCTTGAAATCGATCCCGAACGCCATCGTGGCGGCGGCCTGGAGCACGAACAGCACGCCGCCGGTGACGAGCAGCTGGTTGATCGGTGCGCTGTCGAGCACCGGCCGGATCACGAGGTAGTGCAGGATCATGCCGGCGAGCGCGATCAACACGATGCCGAACAGTGCAGCGAGCAGGAACGGCGCACCGGCCTTGTAGGCGTAGTTGATGCCGTACATGCCAACCATGACGAGCTCGGCGTAGCAGATCCAGACCACGTCGATGACGCCGAAGATCAGGTTGAGCCCAAGCGCGAGCAGCGCCAGCAGCCCCGCGAGCAGCAGCCCGTTGAGGATGGCTTCGAGGAAGAAGATGTCGAGCTGGCAGTCCATGGTCTACGCGCGTGCTCGTGGCCATGGTTCGAGACGCGTTGCTGCGCAACGCTCCTCACCATGAGGGTCGGTGTTGACGAACCTCATCCTGAGG
>JAXDNZ010000109.1:0-4182 GCA_034669185.1 Hyphomicrobiales bacterium | reverse complement strand
TTACGACCCGGGCCACCAGCTTCGAGCTTGCGCCGCGCGAGGACGGCACAATCGAGGTGACGCTGCGGTCCTCACACGAGATCAGGCTCGATCCGCTGCTCTATTGGATGCCGCTGGCCCGCTGGATGGTGGCGAAGAACAATGCCCGTGTGCTCGCGCATATCAGGCACCAAGCGGAACGAAGCGCGCACGCGGGACGCTGACGCCCGCGTGCTCCGTCGACAATCTGTCGCGCGCGCCATATAGGGAAGTACCTCAATGAGCGGCAGATGACAGGCGGTCGACAGGTTCATATCGGCGAGGTCGTCGCGCTGCGGCGAGCGGACGATGATCGGGCCAAGGTCGACGCCGCCGTGCCGGTGCGCGCCGAGCGTCCGTGGCTGATTCCCGAGGCCGCCAATTCCGACGTCGCTGTCGACCTGAGCAACGTCATCCCGTTTCGGCGCGGACGCACCCAGGACGCGATCCGCGGCAGCACGCCGGACATCGTCGTTGCGTCGCAAGCCTTACCCGCTCGTGCCGTCGGCCTTCGGGAGCGTGGCCTGCTGGGCGTCTTCATTGTCCTGTCGCTGTTGGTGCACGGCGGATTGCTGACATTCCTGTGGCGCGAGCCCGTGCCGCTCGCCAGCATCGGTCTGCCCGTCATCTCCGTCGAAATCGTGCTCGGCGCGACGGCGCCGGCCGGCATCGCGACCGCGCCGGGCGAGACCGAGACACAGGCGGCTGCGGCTCCCGTCGACGCGCAGCCGACCGTGCCGGTGCGGCAAGCCGAGCAGAAAGCGACCGCGCAGCCGCAGGAGCTTCCTGTGGCGCAGCAGGCGGCGGCGCCCGAACAGACGACCCAACTCGAGCGTCAGGCCGATGAGCCGCAGCCGAACGATCATGAGCCCGCGATGGCGCCGGATCCGAAGCCCATCAACGCGACGGTCGAGACTTCGCAGCCCGATACCGCGACCGCGCCGCCGCGCCAACCGCCGCCGGACACGATCGACGTCACGCTGCTGCCGCAGCCCGAACAAGAGCCGGTGATGCCGGCAGGGGTTCACCCGGTGCAGCAAAAGCCCGCGCCGAAACAAGTGCAGCGCAAGCCGGAGCCTGAACCCAGGCAGCGCGTTGCGGCCCGGCCGGCCGAGAAAAAGGCCGCGGAGCCAGCGCGCATCGCCGCGCCGACCAAGGATCGCGCCAACGCACGCGCCACCGCCGCGGCTCCGGCGGCGCCCGCGAACAACCTCGGTGTCGGCCGGTCCGACTACGATGCCAACTATCGCGGCCTCGTCGCCGCGCATCTCGCCCGCCACAAGCAATATCCGGCGGACGCGCGCAGCAGCGGCAAGACCGGCACGGCGGCAGTGACGTTCAGCATTGGTGGGAGCGGCGGTGTAGGGTCGGTGAGCCTTGCGCGCAGCTCAGGTGTTCCAAGCATCGATCAGGAAGTGGTCGCCATGGTGCGGCGCGCGTCGCCGTTCCCGCCGCCGCCCGGCGGCCGGCCGCAGAGCTTCACGGTCCCGGTGAACTTCTCCCTGCGCTGAAGCTACTTCCCGCTCATGTGAGCGGGCAGCCAGAGCGCCAGCTCCGGCCACAAGATGACCATCGCCAGCACCACGAACATGATCAGGTGGAACGGGATCGTGCCATACACGACCTCGGAGAGCTTGCCGTCCCAGATGCTCTGAATCACGAACAGGTTGATGCCGATCGGCGGCGAGATCTGCCCAAGCTCAATGTAGATCACCAGCACCACGCCGAACAGGATCGGATCGATGCCGTAGCGGCCAAGAATGGGGAACAGAAGCGGCACCGTGATCACGATCATGCCGAGACTTTCGATCAGGCAGCCGAGCACGGTGAACAGTGCAAACAGCACCAGATAGAATTGCAGCGTCGTCAACTTCATGCCGACGATGAATTCGGTGAGCTTCTCGCCGATACCCGCAAAGCTGATCGCGTAGGAGAACACATAGGCGGCGAAGATCAGAAACAGGATGTTGCCGGTGAAGTTCACCGTCGAGTGCATCGCTTCGATCAGCTTCTTGATCGTCAGGTCGCCGAACACCGCCCCGAGGAAAATCGACAGGAGGCAGCCGATCACCGCGGCCTCGGTCGTGGTGACCACGCCGTAATAGAGCCCGCCGAGCGTTCCGGCGATCAGCAGGACGAACGGCGCGATATCGGCGAACGCGCGCAGCACCTCGCGCATGTTGCGCGCGCCCTGTTCGCGCGGGGCGACACCGGGCACGATCATCGCGTGGATCGCAATGTAGAGCATGAACAGGCCGGTCATGATCAGGCCGGGGATCACGCCGGCCATGAACAGCTTCGGCACCGAGGTCTCGGTGAACGTGCCGTAGATGATCATCGGGAAGCTCGGCGGAATGAGGATGCCGAGCGTGCCGCCGGCCGCAAGCGATCCGGCCGCGAGCGCGCGGTTGTAGCTGCGGCCGGTGAGTTGCGGCAGCGCGACGCCGCCGATCGAGGCTGCGGTCGCAATGCTCGATCCGCTGACCGAGGCGAAAATCGCGCAGCCCGCGATATTGGTCTGCAACAGCCCGCCGGGCAGCGGCGCCACCAGCTTGGCGAGACCGTTGTAGATGCGGTTGGAGAGGCCGCTGACGCTCAGAATGTCCGCCATGAACATGAACAGCGGCACGGCGGTCAGTGCGAACGTGTTCATGCTGCCCCAGCTCATCAAGCCGAGGCCGTTGAGCGCCGTGAAGCCGCCTTGCATCAAGAGGTAGATGACAGCCGGCACCGCGATCGCGAACGGCACCGCCATGCCGGCCGTAAGCAGGCCGAGAAACAGCATCGTGACGATCAGGATCTGCAGCTCAGGACCCATGCGCCCCCGCCGACAGCGTGCGGAAACGCCGCACATGCGCGAGGAATGTCCTGATGATCGAGAAACACAGCGCCGCGGCGCCTATCGCCATGGCGAGACGCGGAATCCAAAGGGGCGTTTCGAGAAAGCTCGGCGCCCGCTCGCCGAAGCGGTAGGACGACAGTTCGAGCCGGATGAAGTGCCACAGCAGCAACGCCGCGAGGCCGAACGACAACACATCGAATACCGCCGCGGACAGCGCACGCCAGCGCCGGGAGAGCCGCGTCTGCACCAGCTCGACCTGATGGAACGCGTTGTTGACCTGGCACACCGATAGACTGACGAAGGTCATCACGACCAGCATGTAGCCGCCGAGTTCGTCGGCGATCTCGAACGAGTAGTTGAACAGATAGCGCGTGAAGATGTCCGCGCCGATCACCACCAGCATGATGATCAGCGCGGCTTCGCTCAGCATCTTGCAGACGAATTCGACCGGACCTTCGCCGATGCCGGACTCATGGACGCTGGCCGGCAAGCCGTCGCCGGCGCCCGGCAGGCTGGCTGTGTTCATGCGAGTCAGCGGCCGAGCGCTGCGCGCACTTTGCCGAGCGCCTCGACCACCACGGGTCCGCGCGACTTCGCCCACTCATCCCAGTAAGGCATCATGGTGTCGGCCACTTTGGCTGCCTCCGAGGGCGTTGCCAGCGTCATGGTGTAGCCCGCATCGGTAAGCGTCTTCACCGAAGCCGCTTCTTCGGTCTGCATCGTGTCCTGGTTCCATTTCGCCGCGTCCTGCGCCGCCTTGCGCAGCTTGCCTTGCAGGTCGGGCGAGAGCTTGTTGAAGGCTTCGGCGTTGGCGATGATGTAGGAGTTGTTCCAGTTCACCGGGATCAGGTAGCCGAACTTCAACAGATCCTTCCACAGCACCGCGCCGACGCCGGCGGTGAAGATGCCGTCGACCACGCCCCGATCGAGCGCGGAGGGGACTTCCGGCGCGCTGATCGTCACCGACGTGCCGCCGAAGCGGCGCACCATCTCGCCCTGCTCGGGCTGCGCCGTGCGCAGCTTCATGCCCTTGAAGTCGTCCAGGCTGGTGAGCTTCTTTCTCCCCCATACGACCTGGAGCGGGTAAGTGTAGGCGGCGAGCATCACGATGCCTTTTTCGGCGAAGGCCTTCTCGAGGTAGGGCCGCAGCGCATCCGCGGTCTTGTTGAATTCATCCAGCGTGCGCACCAGCCCCGGCAGGCGCGGAATGCCGGCGACCGGGATGTTGCCGGAGTTGAACAGATCGTCGGCGAGCTGCACCACGCCGTCGGCGACGGCGGGCGTGATGTTGTTCGCCTGGATCTGCAAGGTGCCCGACAGGT
>JAXDNZ010000108.1:0-3662 GCA_034669185.1 Hyphomicrobiales bacterium | reverse complement strand
GCGGTCGCCCGCGGCCTGGTGGAGCGCAAGAGCCAACACGGCCGCGGCGCGGTCGTGGTGGTGACGGAGCGCGGACGCAAGTTTCTCGACGCGCGGCGATCGTAGCCCGGATTGAGCGAAGCGAAATCCGGGACAAGCTTATCCGCGCGACCGGCCCCGCATTTCGCTCCGCTCAATGCGGGCTACAAGAGATCACGCCGCCTTCTTCTGCTCCGCGAGGCTCACGAGCCGCCGCAATATCAGCGTCGTGCCGCGCAGGCGCTGCTCGGGCTGCGGCCAGTCCTGGAAGAACACGACCTTCATGTCGGGGCGCACGCGAGCGGCCTGCCCCTGATCGCGGATGAAGGCGACCAGCGCCTCGGGGTTGGCGAACAGGTTCTCGCGGAACGACAGCACCACGCCCTTCGGGCCGGCATCGATCTTCTCGACATTGGCGCGCCGGCACAACGCCTTGATGGCCACGATCTTGAGCAGGTGCTGCACCTCCTCGGGCAGTTTGCCGAAGCGGTCGGTGAGCTCGGCGCCGAACGCGTCGATCTCGCGCTCCTCCTCGATCTCGGACAGGCGGCGGTAGAGGCCGAGCCGCACCGACAGGTCCGCCACGTAGTCCTCCGGGATCAGCACCGGCGTGCCGACGGTGATCTGCGGCGACCAGCGGTCCGGCGCGGCCTCCGCGAGGCCCGCCTTCATGCTCATCACGGCCTCTTCCAGCATCTGCTGGTAGAGCTCGAAGCCGACCTCCTTGATGTGGCCGGACTGCTCCTCGCCGAGCAGGTTGCCGGCCCCGCGGATGTCGAGATCGTGCGAGGCGAGCTGGAAGCCGGCACCGAGCGTGTCGAGCGATTGCAGCACCTTGAGCCGCCGTTCCGCCTGCGCGGTGATGCGCCTGTTCGCCGGCAGCGTGAACAGCGAATAGGCGCGCGTCTTGGAGCGCCCCACCCGGCCGCGCAACTGATAGAGCTGCGAGAGGCCGAACATGTCGGCGCGGTGCACGATCAGCGTATTGGCGGATGGGATGTCGAGGCCGGACTCGATGATCGTGGTCGAGAGCAGCACGTCGTACTTGCCGTCGTAGAACGCCGCCATGATGTCCTCGAGCACGGTCGAGGGCATCTGCCCGTGCGCGACCGCGACGCGCACCTCCGGCACGGTCTGGTCGAGATAGGCTTTCGCCTCGGCAAGGTCCTCGATGCGCGGGCAGACATAGAAGGACTGCCCGCCGCGATAGCGCTCGCGCAGCAGCGCCTCGCGCACCACGATCGGATCGAACGGCGCGACGAAGGTGCGCACCGCGAGCCGGTCGACCGGCGCCGATGCGATGATCGTGAGGTCGCGCACGCCGGTAAGGGCGAGCTGCAAGGTGCGCGGAATCGGCGTCGCGGTCAAAGTCAGTACGTGCACGTTGGCGCGCAGCGACTTGATCTTCTCCTTGTGCGCGACGCCGAAGTGCTGCTCCTCGTCGACCACGAGCAGGCCGAGGTCCCTGAATTTGATCGCCTTGCCGAGCAGCGCGTGCGTGCCGATCACGATGTCGACCTGCCCGTCGGCAAGTCCTTGCTTCACGGTTTTCAATTCGGCGTTCGGCACCATGCGCGAGGCCTGCGCGACCTTCACCGGGAACCCGCGGAAGCGGTCGGTGAAGGTCTTTGCGTGTTGCCGGGCAAGAAGCGTGGTCGGCACCACGACCGCGACCTGTTTTCCGCTCATCGCGGTGACAAAAGCCGCGCGCAACGCGACCTCGGTCTTGCCGAAGCCGACGTCGCCGCAGACGAGGCGATCCATCGGCCGGCCGGAGCCGAGATCGTCGAGCACGGCATTGATCGCGGTCTCCTGATCGTCGGTCTCGTCATAGGGGAATCCGGCGCAGAACTCCTCGTAGGCGCCGTGCTCGGCGGTGAGTCGCGGCGCCTCGTGCAATTGCCTGGCGGCCGCAATTTTGATGAGTTCGCCGGCCATCTCGCGGATGCGGTTCTTCAGCCGGGCTTTCCGCGTCTGCCAGCCGACGCCGCCGAGCTTGTCGAGCTGGACGTTGGCCTCCTCGGCGCCGTAGCGCGAGAGCAGTTCGATGTTCTCGACCGGCAGATAGAGCTTGGCCTCCTCGGCGTAGTGCAGCTCGAGGCAATCGTGCGGCGCGCCCGCGGCCTGAATGGTCTGCAATCCGACGAAGCGGCCGATACCGTGATCGACATGCACCACGATGTCGCCGGCGTTGAGGCTCGTCACCTCGGCGATGAAGTCTTCTGGGCGCTTGGAGGCGCGGCGGCGGCGCACCAGCCGGTCGCCAAGGATGTCCTGCTCGGCGATGACTGCGAGATCACTGGTTTCAAATCCGGCTTCGAGCCCGAGGATCGCCAGCGCGACCTCGGTCTTCGGCTGCGCCAGTGCCGCCGGGTAGTCGGCGACGGTCGTCAGATTTAGCAGGCCGTGGTCGGCAAGCACGTGGCTCATGCGCTCGCGCGAGCCTTCGCTCCACATCGCGACGATCACGCGCTTGCCCGCTCCTTGCAGTCCGTGGACATGCTTGCTGACGGCGTCGAACACATTGGCCTCGGCCTCGGCGCGCTCGGCCGAGAAATTCCGGCCGGCGCGCGCGCCGACATCGATCTCCGCTTCACCCGGGACCGCGAACGGCGTCAGGCGCGCGAGGGCCGCAGCGTCCAGCCGCCCGTGCCATTCGGCGTCGGTCAGGTAAAGCTTGTCCGGAAGGAGCGGCCGGTAGGTCGTGCCGGCCTTGTCCATCTCGAGCGCTTGGCGGCGCGCTTCGAAATAGTCGGCGATCTGTGCGAGACGTTCGCGCGCGGCGTCCTCGACCAGCGGCTCGAGCGCAATCGCCGCGCCCGGGGTGTAATCGAACAGCGTGTCGAGCTTGCCGTGGAACAGCGGCAACCAGTGTTCCATGCCGGGATGCCGGCGGCCTTCGCTCACAGCCTCGTAGAGCGGATCGTTCGCCACCGCGCCGAATGTCTTCACGTATTCCTGACGGAAGCGGCGGATGGTTTCGGTCGTCAGTTGGAATTCGGCGACCGGCACGAGGTCGAGGGCGCGAAGCTCCGCATTGGTGCGCTGCGTCTCGGCATCGAACGCGCGGATCGACTCCAGCGTATCGCCGAAGAAGTCGAGCCGCACCGGATCGGCAAGGCCGGGCGGATAAAGATCGACGATGCCGCCGCGCACCGCGTACTCGCCGGGCTCGCGCACGGTCGAGGCGCGGGTGAAGCCGTTGAGCTCCAGCCATGTGGTGACCCCGTCCATCGCCAGCATCGTGCCGGCGACGGCGGAGAGCGCCTGCGTCGCGATCATGTCCTTCGCCGGCACGCGCTGGAGCGCCGCATTGACGGTGGTGAGCACCACCGACGGACCGGCATTTCCCTTCAGGCGCGCGAGCCGCGACAGCGTGGTCATGCGCTGCGCGACGACCGCGGCGTGCGGCGACACGCGGTCGTAGGGCTGGCAATCCCAGGCCGGGAATTCGTGGATCACGACATCGGGTGCGAAGAACGAAAGTGCGCGCGACAATTGCGCCATGCGCGGTCCATCGCGGCACACGACCACCAGGCTGACCGCGCCGGAGCCGGGCTTCGCGGCCGCCGCGCGCGCGAGATCGGCGACGACCAGCCCTTCGGCGCCGTCGGCGACGCCCGCGAGCGTCAGCGCGCGTCCGG
>JAXDNZ010000107.1:0-3544 GCA_034669185.1 Hyphomicrobiales bacterium | reverse complement strand
AAGGCGGCGAGGATGTAGATCATGGGCTATCCCTTCGGCCGGTGAATCTAGTGATGCCGCGGCCGTTGGCAATGTCCAAAAAGGCCAGATCGTTCCGCGGAACGCACTTTTCTTGCCGGGACCGACTTCATGAACCGCGAGCGCCTCATTTCCCTGATCGTCGCGGTGGCGCTGTTCATGGAAAACATGGATGCGACCGTGATCGCGACCTCCCTTCCGGCTATCGCGGTCGACATCAAGACCGACCCGCTCGCCCTCAAGCTCGCTGTCACGTCCTACCTGCTGTCGCTCGCGGTGTTCATCCCGGCGAGCGGCTGGACCGCCGACCGCTTCGGCGCACGCACCGTGTTCAGCGCCGCGATCGCGATCTTCGTGATCGGCTCGATCGGCTGCGCGCTCTCGGGCTCGCTCGAGATGTTCGTGGTGGCACGCGTTGTCCAGGGCATGGGAGGCGCCATGATGACGCCGGTCGGGCGGCTGGTGCTGGTGCGTTCGATCGACCGGCAGCGGCTGATAGACGCGATGGCCTGGGTGACCATGCCGGCGCTGGTCGGCCCGATCATCGGCCCACCGGTCGGCGGTTTCATCACGACGTATGCCAGCTGGCACTGGATATTCCTCATCAACGTGCCGATCGGGCTGGTCGGGATCGTGCTTGCGCTGCGTACCATCGAAGACGTGCGCGTCGAGGGCCTAGAGCGTTTCGACTATGTCGGCATGATCCTTTCGGGGCTCGGCGTCGCCGGATTGGCATTCGGGCTTTCGGTCGCGGGGCTCGGTATCCTGCCGCCCTGGATCGTCGTCACGCTGATCGCGGGCGGTACCGTCGCTATGACGGCCTACGTGCTGCACGCGCGCGGCGTCCCGGCGCCCGTGCTCGATTTCTCGCTCGCGCGTCTGCCGACGTTCCGCGCGAACGTGATCGGCGGCTCGCTGTTCCGCATGGGCATCGGCGCACTGTCGTTCCTGCTGCCGCTGATGCTGCAGCTCGGCTTCCATATGACGCCGCTCCAATCCGGGCTCATCACCTTCACGGCCGCGGTGGGTGCCTTTGCGATGAAGGCGTTCGCCGGACGGATCATCCGCCGTCTCGGTTTCCGGAAGCTTTTGATCATCAACGGGCTGCTCAGCGCGGCGTTCACGGCGTGCTGTGCCTTCTTCACGCCGGCGACGCCGTACGCCGTGATGATCCTCATCCTGCTGATCGGCGGCTTCTTTCGCTCGCTGCAATTCACCGCTACCAACACGATTGCGTATGCCGACGTCGCGCCCCAGCGCATGAGCCGCGCCACGTCGCTGGTCAGCGTCGCGCAACAGCTTTCCATCTCGGCCGGCGTGGCAATCGGCGCGCTCGTGGTCGAGCTGGCGGTGAAGTTTCACGGCGGGACCGCGATTACGGCGGCCGACTTTCAGCCGGCCTTCCTGGTGGTGAGTGCGATCGCGGCAAGCTCCGTGATCGTGTTTGTGACTTTGCCGCATGACGCTGGTGCATCGCTCGCCAACCGGGTACCGGTCGCGGCGCCGGATGCTTCGGATCAGCGCGTCGGGTGACGGAAGCCGGTCGCCAGCAGATAGAGCTCGGCCGAATCGGCGCGGCTCGCCGCAGGCTTCACATGCTTCACGCTCGCGAAGTCGCGCTTGAGGTCGGCGAGCAGTGCCGACTCGGTGCCGCCCTGGATCACTTTCGAGAGGAACGCTCCGCCAGGGCGCAGCACCTCGCGCGCGAATTCGGCCGCCGCTTCGACCAGCGCCATGATCTTGAGGTGATCGGTACGCTTATGCCCGGTCGTATTCGCCGCCATGTCGGAGAGGACTACATCGGCCGGGCCGTCGAGCATCGCTTTGAGCCGCTTGGGCGCATCCGGATCGAGAAAATCGAGCTTTAGGAAATCGACACCCGGCACTGGCGCCATGTCGAGCAAGTCGATCGCTACTACTTTCCCCTTGCCGGCACGCTGCGCCGCAATCTCGCTCCAGCCGCCGGGTGCCGCGCCGAGATCGACCACGCGAGCGTTCGACTTCAGGATGTGATGCTTGTCGTCGATCTCGGCGAGCTTATAGGCGGCGCGCGAGCGCAGGCCCTCGCGCTTGGCGCGCGCCACGTAAGGATCGTTGAGCTGGCGTTCCAGCCAGCGCTTGGAGGAGACCGAGCGGTTCTTGCCGGTCTTGACCCGTACCTTCAGGGGCCGCTCGCGCGAAATAGTCACGGGGCGTTCGCCTGCGCGCCGTTCCACACGCCGTCTGCGCGCATCAGCTCGACCAGCATCCCCTCCCGCAGGCCGCGGTCGGCGACGCGCAGGCGCGTGCAGGGAAACACCTGGCGGATCGCTTCCAGGATGGCGCAACCCGCCATCACGAGGTCAGCACGCTCGCCGCCGATGCAGGGACTCGCGACGCGCCCGTCGTAGTCCATGGCGAGCAGCTCTTCGAGCACGACTGAGACTTCCTGGTCGGTCATCCAGCAGCCATCGACCTGGCGGCGGTCATAGCGCTTGAGCCGCAGGTGCACGCCCGCAATCGTCGTCACCGTGCCAGAGGTGCCGAGCAGGTGGATCGCGTCCAGTGCAAGACCGTCGCCGTACTCCGCCGCAAAGCGCTCGACATAGGCGCGCACTTCCGCGGTCATCGCGTCGAACACCACACGGTCGACCTTCACGCCGCCATAGCGCTCGGCAAGTGAAACCACGCCGATCGGCAGCGAGGCCCACCCGCGGATGCAAGGCTCCGGCGGTCCGCCGGTGGCGGGGCGGTTGCGGCCGAGCCGCACGATCTCCGACGATCCGCCACCGATGTCGAACAGGATCACGCCGTCGCACTGCGGATCCATCAGCGGCGTGCAGCCGATCGCCGCAAGCCCGGCTTCGGTCTCGCGATCGACGATCTCGAGTTCGAGGCCGACCTCGTCTTTGACACGGTCGCGGAACTCGATCCCGTTCGCGGCGGAGCGGCAGGCTTCGGTCGCAATCAGTCTTGCGCGCGTGACGCCGCGGTTGTGCATCTTGTCGCGGCATACGCCGAGCGCCTCGATTGCGCGGGAGATCGCCGCATCGCCGAGGCGGCCCGACGCCGCCATGCCCTCGCCGAGCCGGATGATGCGGGAGAATGCGTCGATGACGCGGAAGCCCTCGCGATTGGGACGCGCGACCAAGAGCCGGCAATTGTTGGTACCGAGATCTAACGCTGCGTAAGCAGTCCGCGCGTGACCTTGCGGAGCGCCATCGTGACGCGCATGGCGCGGCGGCCATCGTCGATTCCACGGCGCGCGGCCACGCGGCTCGCGCCGGGAATCGAGGCCGGACCGCGTCCGGGCCTCGTCGTCCATCCCATTCCATCCTGCCGCGCCGAAGCATCGCTTCATGGCCGCGGCCGTAACCGGTTCCGATATCGGATCCGAGTCTATTCAGCCGCGGAACCGCGCGCAACCAGCGAACACGCGGTGGCGTTCCGAAAGGAACCACAACCAACGGTAAATGAGCACCCCGTCACGCTGGGGCAAGACAACCGGTCTGGCAGGGTCATTCGACCCATCACGCCCGGGCGTCAG
>JAXDNZ010000106.1:0-2680 GCA_034669185.1 Hyphomicrobiales bacterium | reverse complement strand
CGCAAGGCGGGGTTTTTGTTTGCGCGCATCCTGGAAACCAACCTCACCTCGCCCCGGCGAGCGCCTCCGGCTTCAGCGGCATCGGCCTGACGTTGCTCGCCGCGACCTTTCCAGCCACCGCGCTCGGCACATAGAGCCCGCGCTTCTCCGGCATCAGCCGGAAGGCGTCGGTGAGGCCGACCACGGTCTCGGCCGCGCCGAGCGAGAGATAGCCGTCCGGCTCGGTGACGCGGGCGAGACGGTTGAGCACGTCGACCTTCAGCGCCTGGTCGAAATAGATCAGCACGTTACGGCAGAACACGACGTCGAAGCTGCCGAGGCTTGCGAAATCGCCGAGCAGGTTCAGCGGACGGTACTGCACCATCGCGCGGATCTCGGGCGCGAGCTGCCAGGTGTCGCCGACCTGCGCGAAATATTTCACCAGCATCTGGATCGGCAGGCCGCGCTGCACCTCGAACTGGCTGTAGATGCCGGCCTTGGCCTTCTCCAGCACCTCCACCGACAGATCCGTGCCGAGGATCTCGACGCGCCAGCCTGCGAGCCGGCCCTTCATCTCCTTCAGCGTCATCGCGAGCGAATACGGCTCCTGGCCCGTGGAGGCCGCCGCGCACCAGATGCGGATGCGCCGCTGCGCGGCGCGCGCGGCGAGCAGCGCCGGCATCATGGTGTCGCGGAAATGCTCGAACGGCACCTTGTCGCGGAAGAAGAACGACTCGTTGGTGGTCATCGCCTCGACGACCTCGACGGCGAGCTTCTCGTCGGCGCGGCGCAGCTTGCCGATAAGCTCGCACAAACCGCCAAGTCCCGCCCGACGCGCGACCGGGATGAGGCGGCTCTCGACCAGATAATGCTTGTCGGGCGAGAGCACGAGGCCGGAGCGTTCCTTCAGCATGCGCCGCAGATAATCGTAATCGAGCGGGGTCATGACCGGTCTCCCGCGATGAGGGCGCTGATCTTCGGCGCGATGTCGGCAAGCGGCAGCACGGCCGAGCACATGCCGGTCTGCGCGGCGCTGCCCGGCATGCCCCATACGACGCTGGTCGCTTCGTCCTGCGCGATCACGCTGCCGCCGGCGGCGGCGATCGCCCGCGCGCCCCCCGCGCCGTCCGAGCCCATTCCGGTGAGGACGACCGCGAGCGCCGCACCGCCGAATGCGCGCGCAGCTGAAGCAAACAGCGGATCGACCGCCGGTTTGCAGAAGTTGATCTGCGGCCCGTCGTCGAGCGCAATCGTCGGCTGACCGTTGTGGCGGTTGACCAGCATGTGCCGGCCGCCCGGCGCGAGATAGATGTTGCCGGGCACGACGGGCTCGCCGTCGGTCCCTTCGCGGGCCGGACGTCCGCTCGCGCGCGCGAGGTGCTCCGCCAGGATCGTCGTGAAGGTCGGTGGCATGTGCTGTGTGATCAGCACCGGCACGCGGTCGTAGGCGGACCCGAGCGCGCCGAGCAGGCTGGTGAGGGCTTGCGGGCCGCCGGTCGAGGCGCCGATCAGCAGCACGCGCGGCATCGTCAGCGCGAACGGACGCAGCTTGATGTCGCCGCTGCGTGCTTCCGCATGCGCAGGGCGCGGCTTCGCGGCGATGTCGTGCGCGACCGACGGCTCGCCCACGCGCGTCTCGCCGAAACGGCGGCGGCGTTTGCCGAGCGCACGGATCTTCTCGATCAGCTCGGCGCGGAATGTCGGCGAGGTCGTCACCTCGCGGTTGGTCGAGGGCTTCGGAATGTAGTCGGCGGCGCCGAGCGACAGCGCTTTCAGGCTCACCTCGGCGTTGCGGCGGCTGAGCGTCGAAGCCATGATGACGACGAGGTCGCGCTTCTTCTCGAGCAGCAGCGGCAGCGCCGAGAGCCCGTCGAGATCGGGCATGTCGATGTCGAGCAGCACGACATCGGGATTGACGCGCGCAACCTCGCGGACGGCGTCGCGCCCGGTGCGCAACGAGGCGACCACGGCGAGCCCCGGCTCGGCCTCGATCCAGCGCGAGACCAGACCGCGCACCACGACCGCATCGTCGACCACCATGACGCGGATGACATCCTGCGTCTGCCCAACGGGCACGGCAGGCGCAAGGGTGGCGGCAACGCTCATGAACGCGGGTACTCTTGTTACGCTTGAACGCGACGAAACTTACGAACGAGCCAATCGACCTCTCATCGCTCGTCCCCGCGACCCGTCTTCGCCAAGGCTTCGACGGGCTCGGTGCCAATCCGCCGAAGCGTCAGCGAAGGCGGACAGCGGGGGACCCAGTTCTTGGCCCTGGATTCCCGCTTTCGCGGGAATGAACCGCTAACTCACAGCAATCCAACTTCCTGGAACTTGGCCTCGACGATCTCCTTGTCGAATGGCTTCATGATGTACTCGTTCGCGCCGGCGCTGAGTGCGCGCGCGATGTGGGCGACGTCGTTCTCGGTGGTGCAGAACACGACCTTCGGCGCATCGCCGCCTGGCAGGCGCCGCAGCGCCTTGAGGAAGTCGTAGCCGTCCATCACCGGCATGTTCCAGTCGAGCAGGATCGCCTCGGGCATCTCGCGCTCGCAGGCGACGAGCGCCTGCTGGCCGTCCTCGGCCTCCGAGATGCGGAACGACAGGCCCTCGATGATGCGCCGCGCCACCTTCCGGATCACGGCCGAGTCGTCGACGATGAGGCAATCTTTCATGGTTTCGCTCCAGGGCTCTTCAGGCC
>JAXDNZ010000105.1:0-3258 GCA_034669185.1 Hyphomicrobiales bacterium | reverse complement strand
GCGGCCTTCCGGCACATAGGCAATGCCGCGCCGCGCGACACGGAACGCGGGGGCATGCGTCATGTCCTCGCCTGTGATCACCACGCTTCCCGCGCGGGGGCGCACCAGCCCCATGATCGTCCGGATGAGCGTCGTTTTGCCCATCCCGTTGCGGCCCATCAAACCCAGGGCTTCACCTCGCGCGAGCACAAGCGAGACGCCATGCAGGATGTGGCTCTCGTCGTAGAAGGTGTGCAGATCCCTTGCTTCGATCAGCGGCGTCTCGATCAAAGCAGTCATGCATGGCCTCCGAGGTAGGCCGATTGCACCGCGGCGTTGGCGCGCACCTCCGACGGCTTGCCGGAGGCAAGGACCGCGCCTTCGACCAGCACCGTCATGCGGTCCGCCACCTTGAAGACGAAGTCCATGTCATGCTCGATCAGCAGCACCGCATGCTCGCGGGCGAGCGATTTGAGCAGGACGACCATGCGCTCGCCTTCCTCGGGACCCATGCCGGCGAGCGGCTCGTCGAGCAGCAAGACTTTCGGGTCGCTGGCGAGCGCCATTGCGATCTCAAGCTGGCGCTGGGCGCCGTGACTGAGCAAGCCCGAAATCGTCGTCTCATGCGCGGAGAGGCCGACCCGGTTGAGCGCGCGGCGCGCCGCTTCGATCAGCGAGGTCTTGGTGTGTGGGGCAGACAGGATTGCCGTCGCCGATAGCTTCACGGCCTGCACTCCGAGACGCACGTTTTCGAGCACGGACAGCGTCCTCAGAATGTTGGTGCGCTGGAACGAGCGGGAGACGCCGAGACGCGGCATCTCCCAAGGACGCGTGCCGGTGATGTCGCGGCCGTCGAGGAACAGCCTGCCGCTGGTCGGCGTCAATTCGCCGACCAGAAGATTGACCAAGGTAGATTTGCCGGCGCCGTTCGGGCCGATGACGGCGTGCAGCTCGTGCGCGTTCAAAGCGAGCGTGACATCTCGAACGGCTCTTAGGCCGCCGAAGGATTTCGACAGACCCAAAGTCGCAAGGATGCCCGCCGGCGGGTGCGCCTCATCCATGAACGGACGCTTCCGATGGAGGGGTTTCCGGCCCGGGAGCTTTGCCGCGCCGCAGCTGCCCGAGGCGAATCCCGATGAGGCCGTCTCGCAGCAGCAAGACCACAATGAGGATTACGGAGCCCTCGACCAGCAGTTTGCGCTCGGTGACGAGCTGCGCGACCTCGCCGAGACCATAGAAGGCGAATGCGCCGACGACTGCGCCGGCGAGGGAACCGATCCCTCCGAGCAGGATGATCAGCAAGGCCTCCGCTGACTTCTGCCACCCGAGCAATTCGGGATTCACGAAACCGGTGTGGAGGCCCCACATGTGCCCCGCGGCGCCCGCGAACATGCCCCCGATTGTGAATGCTGCGAGCTTGTAGCGATATGTGTTGAAGCCCATCGCTCTCATGCGCTGCTCATTCACCTTGATGCCCTCGAGCACGCGGCCGAGCATCGAGCGAAGCAGGAGCGCCAGGATCAGGTAGGTCGCAACGAGCTGCACAAGAGCGACGTAATAGGCAGGCCATGCTCGCCTGGCGCGCGGAAAGCTCGCCGGACTGACCTCGAATCCGAAAGCCGCGATGAGGGGCTATGCGAGGTACGCGCCGTCGGTTCCGCCGCCGAGCTTGGTGTCGTGGAAGACGAAAAAAATCATCTGGCCGAAAGCGAGCGTTACCATCAGGAAGAAGAAGCCCCGCGTCCGCAGTGCCAGCCCGCCGACCGCGAGCGCCGCAAGGCCAGCGACGGCGATCGCGACAGGCAGGGTCTGCCAGATCGGCCGCGCCACAGCGTCCGGTGAGAGCAGGTACACGGCGTAGGCAGCAAGGCCGTAGAACGCACCGTGCCCGAGACTGACCAGGCCGGTCGCGCCGACAAGAAGATGGACAGCCAGCGCGAGCATGGCGGCGATCATGGCCGTGGTCACCAAGCCGACATAGTAGGGCGTTGCGATGAAGGGCAGCGCCGCGAGCATCGCGGTGCCGGCCGCAAGAGCGACCCATCCACGCCAAGACTGCGGCAGCATGCGATGCGTGTCGGTCACGGACGCCCCCCGAACAGTCCCGTCGGCCGATAGATCAGCACGACCACCATCAGGATGTAGACCGACATCGAGGCTGCAGCCGCGATCACGGCGCCGGCGCCGCCGCGCGATGCGAAGGCCGGGCCGTAGGCCTTGCCGAGCGTGTCGACGAGGCCAATCAGCAACGCGGACCAAAACGCGCCCGAGACCGAGCCCAAACCCCCGATCACCACCACGACGAACGAGATGATCAGAAGACCGTCGCCCATGTTCGGATAGACCGAGGTGAGCGGCGCAGCGAGCGCGCCAGCCGCCATGGCGAGCGCGGTGCCGACCGCAAATACGATCAGATGCACGCGGCTCGCATCGATGCCCAGCACTTCAACCATCTCGGGCTTTTCGGCGGCGGCGCGGATGATGGCACCCATCCTGGTGCGCTCGACCCAGAAGAACAGGGCGGCGGCAAGACAGAGGCAAACGCCGATGACGACGAAGCGGTACGCCGCGTAGCTGAAGGCGCCGGTGATCGGAACGGAGAAATTCAGCGCGGCCGGGATCGGGACGGAGTGGAAATCGTTGCCGACCGCAAGCGACCGAAACTCCTCGAACAGCAGGATCAGCGCGAAGGTCAGCAGAACCTGATCGAGATGCTCGCGGTTGTAGAAATGACGGAACAGGAAGCGCTCGAGCAGCAGTCCGAGCACAACGCCGATCACGATCGCGACCGGCAGTGCCAACCAGAGCGAGCCCGACGTCCGCACCACCAGGAAAGCCGCATACGCGCCCATCATGAACAGGCTGCCGTGGGCCAGGTTGATGACCCGCAGCACGCCGAAGATGAGGGTGAGGCCGCTCGCGATCAGGAACAGCAGCAGCCCGTATTGCAATCCGTTTAGCAGTTGCGCGACGAAAACAGACACTGCCCGGCCCCATGATGAACACCCGGTCGGCGGGCGGTGTTCGCCGTCCGGCAACCGGGTGCGGCGGTCAGAGCTTGCAGCCGGTGCCTGGGTCCGCGAGGTTTTCCACCGCGATGCCGGTCACCTTGTTGAGGCCGGCGGTCGCCTTGCGCAAGTAGATGTTCTGCACGACCTCCTGCGATTTCGAGAAGCTGATCGGACCGCGCGGGCTGTCGATCTTCGCTTCACGCATGGCCTTGTAGAGGGCGGCCTCGTTCTCGATGTTGCCTTTCACGGCCTCGAGACCAATGCCGAG
>JAXDNZ010000104.1:0-3282 GCA_034669185.1 Hyphomicrobiales bacterium | reverse complement strand
AGTTCGCCCATGACGATGAGCTGCGCTTCAAGGCGAACGCGCGGCTCAACAAGATGCTCGGGCTGTGGGCGGCCGAGAAGCTTGGCATCTCCGGCGAGGATGCGAACGCGTACGCCAAGGACGTCGTGATGTCCGACTTCGAGGAAGGCGGCGACCACGACGTGTTCAAGAAGATCCGCAAGGACTTCGACGCCAAGGCGGTGACGCAATCCGACGAGCAGATCCGCGCCGCGATGAACGACCTGATGGAAAAGGCGATCGCCGACATTAAGGCCAAGGGCTGAACGTTGCGCGGCGCCACGCGCCTTATCATCTACGCGTTTGCTGCGCTTGGCGCTTTGATTGCCATCGTCGGCGCAGGCTCTTTGTTCCTCAAGCGTGGCGATCCGCCTGACCAGACGCGCGTCGTCGCCGTCGTGCCGAACCCCGCCGGCACCGAGGCGGCCGTTGTCTATCTTCACGATGTGGCGAATTTCAGCACGAAGGTTCTTGCCGTGCAGCTTGAGCGACCGCCTTTTCCCGGTATTGGCTCAGCGGTCGAACCAAGCGATAGCCTCATCATGGCGGTCAGACATCCGCGCGTGTCGGAGTGGAATTCGTCTTCCGCGAATCCGGAGACCGATCCGGCCTTCGGCCGGCTCGTCGATATAACTTGGGACGGCGATCACGTTGACGTCTGTCCGGCCGATGGTGCGACCTTACTGAGGTACGACTCGCAGGATTTCGGTGATGATTCCGAACACGTGACCTTGTGCCGGAAGCGGACGCGCTAAAGCGGGCCGGCGATCGCGGCGTCGAGCGAGTCCAGCACGCCCGCGACGTCCTGCTCCAGCTCGCTCTGCCGGATCTGCACCACGCGATAGTCGCGCTCGGCAAGCCACGCATGCCGGCCCGTTCGCGCCTTTGCGGCCGCCTCGCTCTCCTTGTGCGGTACGATGTCGAGCACGACGCGCAGGGAGAACGACACGAAGTCGTTGATATGCGGACCGACCGGCACCTGCCGCTTGAACAGTCCGGCGAAGCGGCGATCCTTGGTCAGGCCGTCCCACAGCGCGCGTTCGGCGTCAGTCGGGTTGCGGCGCAGCAGGCGTGACAGGCCGCGCACCGGCCCGCGCTCGCCCGGCACGCGGCCGAGCCCATGCTCGGCAAGCAACTCGCGCAGCGCGCCCGCCTCCTGTCCGTCGAGGACGCCGCCCGCGGCGGGGCCTTTCCGCCCCTCCGCGATCGCCATGATGACCCCCTGCAGCGTCTGGATGTCCTGCTGTGTCGGCTGCATGCGCGAGAAGATGTTGCGCAGGTTGATCGTCATGGTGTCGCGCTTCTCCGCCGGCCTGAAGAACTCGACCCGCTCCAGTTCGCGCTCGAGATTGGCGAAGAACGCGAGCAGCTGCTCGCGCGGTGCCGCATCCGACTTCTGCGGCATCGCGAATGGCAACGCGGCATTCGAAACGAGCTTGAACCACTCATACGCAGTGATGACCACCGCCTGCCCGAGATTGAGCGAAGCAAATCCCGGATTGACCGGCAGCGTGATGATGCGGTCGGCGAGCGCGACTTCGTCGTTCTCCAGCCCGTTACGCTCGCGCCCGAACATCAGCCCGACCCGCTCGCCGCGCGCGATCTTCTCCACCGTGATGGCTGCCGCTTCGTCCGCACCGGCCACGGGCTTCGCCTGGTCGTGTGCGCGCGCGGTCGCGGCGAACACGTAGTTCAAGTCGGCGATCGCCGCCTCCACGCTGTCGTGCAGCGTCGCGGCATCGATCACATGCAGCGCGCCGGCGGCAACCACGCGCGCCTTTTCGTTGGGCCAGCCCGCGCGCGGTTTGACCAGGCGCAGCCGCGAGAGACCGAAATTCGCCATGGCGCGCGCCGCCGCGCCGATGTTCTCGGGCAGCTGCGGCTCGACCAGGATCACCGCCGGTCCCGGCCGTTCGACGGACCGCTTGGTCTTGTCGGTGCCGGCGCCGGGCAAGGCGTCTCCTCCGGTTCCAATTTACGATCGGTTAACCATGTCGTCGCATGGTGCAGCGCGCCGCGAAAGTTATTTGACGATGAAAATTCTGATCGGCACTCCGGCTTACGGCGAGACAGTCACCACGACGTATTGCGAGACCTTGTTCTGGCTGTTCGACCACTTTCGCCGCAGCCATCCCCATATCCGGCTGGACCACAAGTTCCTCTCATTCGCGCTGCTGCCCTACATGCGCAACTACTTCGCGAGCCGCGTGCTCAACGACGCGAGCTACACCCACCTCCTGTTCATTGATGCCGACATGGGCTTCAGCCCGACGCTGATCGAGCACATGATCGCAGCCGACAAGCCGGTGGTCGGCTGCATCTATCCGCGCCGCGCGCTCGACCTCAACCAAGTTTTTGCGCTGCGCGACAAGGTTGCCGACAGCAATACCGCGCGCATGGTGGCGCAGGAGTATGTCGGCGCCGGCACGTCCATCGACTTCGGCGAGGAGGTCGAGGTCGGCGGCAGCCTCGACGTGGAGAAAATGAAGGTCGATGGCCCCGCGGTGCGCGTGAAGCATGCCGGCACCGGCGTGATGCTGATCAAGCGCGAGGTATTCGAGCAGCTCAAGGCGCGCTATCCCGAGCTTTGGGCGGAGCGAACCACCGGCAGCTACGCCAGCATGGGACTTCAGGGCGGCGTCCTGCAATGCTTCGAGACCATGCCGGACAAGAACGGCATCTTCGTCGGCGAGGACATCGCGTTCTGCAAGCGCTGGGTCGAAGGCTGCGGCGGCGAGATCTGGTCGGTCGTGACCGAGACCATCCTGCATGTCGGCACCGACCGCTTTGTCGGCCGTTTCCTCACCAAGCTCGAGCACGGTCTCGCCTGATCGCGAGCGACTGAGCGGCGCCGTGGAAGGGCCGCGCCCTACCAGCCAGGCCCGGCTTTGACGGTCCTGCGGCGGATGCTATAGGCACGCCGCCGGAGGGGACGGCGCCGCGCGCCCGCTTCCCCGCCCCCTGCATTTCGTAGCGCTTTTCAGGAAGGCCCCGTCCACATGCCAAATCTCGAAATCATGTGGACGAAGGTCGACGAAGCCCCGGCGCTCGCGACCTACTCCCTGCTGCCGATTGTCGAAGCCTTCGTGGGCGCGGCGGGTGTGTCGGTGAAGCTGAAGGACATCTCGCTGGCCGGTCGCATCCTCGCCAATTTCCCCGAGAGGCTCAGCCCGGCGCAACGAATTGACGACGAACTCACCGAGCTCGGCGTGCTTGCGACGAAGCCCGAGGCCAACATCATCAAGCTGCCCAACATCTCCGCCT
>JAXDNZ010000103.1:0-3738 GCA_034669185.1 Hyphomicrobiales bacterium | reverse complement strand
CCCTAGCCAAGGCACGGAAAGACCGCACGAAATCGCCCCTGTTTTAGTTCGGATTCGCTCCAGGGGACGGGTCAGGCAGGCTTAGCGCAGCGCACAATGGGAGGCAAGGCGGCCCACGCCAATGGCTGTGCTTTGCCGCCGCTCGCGCTAGGCTAAGGCAACAAAGACGGGAGGATGGGGCATGTCACGCAAGGTCATGATCTCGTGCGCGGTCACCGGTTCGGCCGACACACCGGGCAGGAACCCCGCCGTGCCGGTGACTCCCCCGCAGATCGCGGCCTCGGCGATCGACGCCGCGAAAGCCGGCGCCGCGATTGTCCACATCCACGTGCGCGACCCCAAGACCGCGCTGCCGAGCATGGAGGGCGCGCTCTATGCCGAGGTGGTAGACCGCATCCGGTCGAGCGGCACGGACGTCGTCATCAACCTCACCACCGGCCCCGGCGGGCGTTTCTCGCCCGACCCGGCCGACCCGATGAAGCCGGGTCCCGGCACGACCTTGCGTACACCGCGCCAGCGCGTGCAGCACGTGCTCGATCTGCGGCCGGAAATCTGCTCGCTCGACATGGGCAGCATGAACATGGGCGCGAACGTGTTCGTGAACACGCCGCCGATCCTGGAAGCGATGGCGATCGACATCCGCGACGCGGGCGTGACGCCGGAACTTGAAGTGTTCGAGACCGGGCATCTCCTGCTCGCCAAGCGCATGATCGAGACCGGCCACATCAGGAAGCCCGGAATGTTCCAGATCTGCCTCGGCATCGCATGGGGCCAGCCCGCGACGCCCGAGGCGATGAGCTACATGCGGAATTTGCTCCCGGCGGAGTGCCCGTGGTTCGCGTTCGGAATATCGCTCCACCAGTTTCCGATGGCCGCGCAGGCGGTGCTGCTCGGCGGCCATGGGCGCGTCGGACTTGAAGACAATCTCTATCTGGAGCGCGGCAAGCTCACCCCGAGCAATGCCGCGCTGGTCTCGAAAGCCGGAAAGATCATCGAGCTTCTCGGCGCCAGCGTCGCGACGCCGGCCGAGGCGCGGCAGATTCTCGGCCTCGGTGCGGTGGTGCAGCCGCGCGTCAGCGCGATAGCCTGACGTCGCGGTGCGGCTCGGGAGCGCGGTGGTGCTCCTTCCACAGTTCGACAACCGCCAGAAGCGTCACGATCAGGCCGATCATGACGTGCACTTTGGTGGCGGCGGAGTCGGCCGGGAAGTTCAGCACCCAAGGCGCGCCGAGGATCCAGGCGCCGAGCGCCAGATCGACCCACTCCTCCCACTCCGAATAGGAGAGCACCGCGACGATCGAGACCAGGCCGAGCAAAAGCCCGCTCGCCCACGCGTTCAGCCCGGCCGCCGTATAGGAAAATCCGAGCAGCCACGGTGACAGGAACAGCATCAACGCGAAGACGACGCTGATGAGATTGGTCTGGTTGCGCCATTGTTCGAGCATGGCGAGGTCCCTCGATAAGCCCCTCAGGTCACCGGAAACGGTTATGACCGCCCGCCGGTTCCGTTCCGGCTGGCCCGGCAGCGGCCGCCCGTGGCAATCTGGTTGACCGGGAGGAAGACCATTTCCACGTCCACGCCGCCGACCCTGTTCGCCCCGCCCAAGGCTCGCCGCGGCCTGTTCGCGGTCGCAGCGCTTGCGGCCGCATTGGTCCTGCCTGCATCCGCGCCGGCGCAGGATTATCCGAACCGGACGATCCGCATGATCGTGCCGTTCGGCGCCGGTGGCCCGACCGACGTCTTCACCCGTGCGCTCGGCGAAGAGCTGCGCAAGGCCCTTGGGCAGCCGATCGTGATGGAGAACCGTCCGGGGGCTGGCTCGATCATCGGGACCACCGAGGTCGCGAAGGCGGCGCCGGACGGCTACACGCTGCTGATGATCTCGGCGACGCAGACGACCGTCGAAACGCTCAACTCCAACCGGCCATACCGGCTGATGCGCGACTTCGTGCCGGTCGCCGCGGTGATGAACTCCGAGTTGGTGCTGGTGGTGCCGGAGCGCTCGCCGGTCAATACATTGGCGGACCTGATCGCGCTCGCCAAAGCCAAGCCCGGGACGCTCAACTACGGCTCGTCCGGTCCGGGCTCGAACTATCATATGGCCGGCGAGCTCATCAAAAATCTCGCCGGCCTCGACATCGTCCACGTGCCCTACAAGGGCTCGACCGGCGCCCGTGCCGATATCATCTCGGGGCAGATCGACATGATGTTCGATTCGGTCCCGACCATGGCGCCGACCATCGAGGGGGGCCGCGTCAAGGCGCTCGGCACATCCGGCAAGACGCGCTCGCCGGCGTTGCCGAACGTCCCGACCATCGCGGAGGCCGGCCTTCCCGGTTACGACGCGGTGATCTGGATCGGCGTGATGGCGCCGGCCGGCACGCCGAAAGATATCGTCGTCCTGCTCAATCGCGAGATCAACAAGATCCTGATACGTCCGGACATTCAGGAGTCCTGGAAGCGCCAGGGCGTGAATCCCATGCCGATGACGGCGGATGAATTCGGCCGCTATATCGAGTCCGAAATCGCGCGCTGGGCGAAGGTCATTCGGGCGAACGGAATCCAGATCAACTAAGGCGCGCGTGATGCCGAAAACCGGAACCGGATTTCGGATCAAGTCATGTGCAAGAGAAAGAGCGTGAAATGAACGAACAGGCCCATCTCACCGGCACCGAGCACTGGACCAACAAGGGCGATGTGAAGCTGTTCATGTGGAACAAATGCGCGGTCGACCCGGGCAAGAGCGCCGGCACGATCCTGTTCGTGCACGGCTCGTCGATGGCCTCGCAGCCGACCTTCGACCTGCATGTGCCGGGCCGGCCGGACTCCTCGGCCATGGAGTACTTCGCCAAGCAAGGGTACGACTGCTGGTGCGTCGACATGGAGGGCTACGGCCGCTCCACCAAGGACCGCGACAACAACGCGCCGATTTCATACGGCGCGGACGATTGCCACGCCGCCGCCACCTACATTCACAAGCTGCGCGGCAGCAAGCGCCCTCTTCTCGTCTACGGCATCTCGTCGGGCGCGCTGCGGGCCGGCTTGTTCGCGGAGCGCCATCCCGAGATGGTCGATCGGCTCGCGCTTGACGCGCACGTGTGGACCGGCGAAGGCTCGCCGACGCTGGCCGAGCGGCGCAAGAGGCTGCCCGAGTTCATCGCCAAGAACCGCCGCCCGATCGACCGCGCCTTCGTGCATTCGATCTTCAACCGCGATCATCCCGGCACCGCCGAGGAGCGCGTCATCGAGGCTTTCGCCGACGCGATCGTCAAGCTCGACGACAGCGTACCGACCGGCACCTATGTGGACATGTGCTCGCGCCTGCCGGTGGTGAACCCGGAGAACATCAAGGCGCCGACGATCGTCATGCGTGGTCAATGGGACGGGATCGCAAGCTTCGATGACCTGATCGAATTCTTCAAGAAGCTGCCGAACCCCGACAAGCAGTTCGCGGTGATGCCCGGCATCTCGCACGCGAGCTTCCAGCAGAAGAACTACATGCTGGTCTACCACATCCTGCTCAGCTTCTTTTCGCAGCCGGCACCGGTGTATCGAGGCTGACGGTGCGGACGCTCGATCTGTCCTACGACTGGAGACTGCGCTGCGGCTGCTGGGCAACGATCCACTCTCTCCAGATGGTGAGCAGCGCCGCCATGATGACCGGCCCGACAAACAGGCCGACCAGGCCGAAACTGGCGAGCCCGCCGAAGATCCCGATGAAGGCCAGCAGAAACGGC
>JAXDNZ010000102.1:0-3512 GCA_034669185.1 Hyphomicrobiales bacterium | reverse complement strand
CCTCGCGCGATGGACGCCAGCTCATCGGCGACCTGATGATGATCGGCGCCGGCGCGGCCTGGGGCGCGACCACGCTCGTGATCAAGGGCTCGGCGCTGCGCCGCGCGAGCCCGGAAAAAGTGCTTGCCTATCAGCTCGCCGTCTCGATCCCGATGCTGGCGATCGGTGCGCTGGCGATGGGCGAGCGCATGACCGCCATGCCGAGCACATGGGCCTTGGGATGGCTCGCCTACCAGACCTTCTGGGTCGTGAGCGTGACCTTCGCGATCTGGTTCGCGATGGTGCAGCGCTATTCGGCGAGCCGGCTGTCGGCGTTCACCTTCCTGACGCCGCTGTTCGGCGTGGCGTCCGGCCATTTCGTGCTCGGCGAGCCGATCTCCTGGGCCTTCGGGCTCGCCGTGGCGCTGGTGATCGCCGGGCTGGTCCTGGTGAACCGGCCGAATTAGAAGGTGCCGCGAACTCGGTGTGCTCCCTCCCCCTGAAAGGGGGAGGGTTGGGGTGGGGGTCCGATGGCGAAAACGACCCCCACCCGACCGCTGCGCGGTCGACCTCCCCTTTCAGGGGGAGGTAAAGGAGTTCCGGGAGCCAGCGCACCGAGCGAGCGGCGGGGGTGAATAACCACTTCGGGCGCCCTAAATTGACGGAAACGCCACCGTCTGGCACTCCCTTGCCGGACCTCAGGAGCTACGCAATGACCCAGTCCGCGGCCCCGGACCAGCGGCGCCAGTCGGTTCCCGTCCATGTCGGCAAAGTGCAGGTCGGCGGCGGCGCGCCGATCGTCGTGCAGTCGATGACCAACACCGACACCGCCGACGCCGAGGGCACCGCGCGCCAGGTCGCCGCGCTCGCGCGCGCCGGCAGCGAAATCGTGCGCATCACGGTCGACCGCGACGAGGCGGCGGCCGCCGTGCCGCACATCAAGGAGAAGCTCCTGAAGATGGGCGTGGACGTGCCGCTGGTCGGCGACTTCCACTACATCGGCCACACGCTGCTGCAAAACCATCCGGCCTGCGCGCAGGCGCTCGACAAGTACCGCATCAACCCGGGCAACGTCGGTTTCGGCAAGAAGAAGGACGGCCAGTTCTCCTCCATCGTCGAGATGGCGATCCGGCACAACAAGCCGGTGCGCATCGGCGCCAACTGGGGCTCGCTCGACCAGGAGCTGCTCACCACGCTGATGGACGAGAACGTCAAGTCGGCGGACCCGAAGGACGCGCGCGCGGTGACGCGCGAGGCGATGGTGCAGTCGGCGCTCTTATCGGCGGCGCGCGCGGAAGAGATCGGCCTGCCGCGGGACAAGATCATCCTGTCGGCGAAGGTCTCGGCCGTGCAGGACCTGATCGCGGTGTACCTGGAGTTGGGCCGCCGCTCGAACTACGCCATCCACCTCGGCCTCACCGAAGCCGGCATGGGCTCGAAGGGCATCGTCGCCTCGTCGGCGGCGCTCGGCGTCCTGATGCAGCAGGGCATCGGCGACACCATCCGCATCTCGCTCACCCCCGAGCCCGGCGGCGACCGCACGCTCGAGGTGAAGGTCGCGCAGGAACTGCTGCAGACCATGGGTTTTCGCGTTTTCGTGCCGCTGGTCGCGGCCTGCCCCGGCTGCGGGCGCACCACCTCGACCACGTTCCAGGAGCTCGCGCGCGACATCCAGGCCTTCATCCACGACTCGATGCCGGCCTGGAAGACGCAATATCCGGGGGTCGAAGCGCTGAACGTCGCCGTCATGGGCTGCATCGTGAACGGCCCGGGCGAGAGCAAGCACGCCGACATCGGCATCTCGCTCCCCGGCACCGGCGAGACCCCGGCCGCGCCGGTGTTCATCGACGGCAAGAAGGCCGTGACCTTGCGCGGGCCCACGGTCGCGGCGGATTTCAAGAAGATGGTGATTGAGTATATCGAGCGGCGGTATGGGGCGGGGGCGAGGCAGACGGCGGCGGAGTAGGCACTCAGTCGATAGAATCACTCTAATATTTTATTCTCCTGAAACTTGACGAAGCGCATGATGAAAGGTCCAAGCCAAATTCTGTCACCGTCCTTCAGCTTTTGATTCCGGGTCGGCGCTACGCGTGGAAAAATTACTTACTCGCTTCCCGTCGCTCGTCCCGCGCCACGAACCCGACCAGACGCAGGCACAGGGCACGAAGCAAGCGTAGGGTGGGCAAAGGCGCGAAGCGCCGTGCCCACGTGTATTTCGCACCATCGCGCAAAAGACGTGGCCTTCGCTTAGCCCACCCTACAGGCCGCACGCCGATCAGCGTGTCGGATTGAGCTTCGGGTCGTCGAGCCACCACGCGTTCGTTTCGAGCCAGATCATCTCGAAGCAAGCGTAGCCCGGGTTGAGCGCAGTGAAACCCGGGGTGAACTCGTGCATCGATCATTGGTCCCGGATTTCGCTACGCTCAATCCGGGCTACAAGCACCTCAACATGCCAGCACGCTCACATTCCCCGTCTCGCCATATGCGATCACCTCGCGATCGCGCGTCACCAGCATCGCGCCCAGTTCGCGCGCGGTTGCGATCAGGATGCGGTCGGCCGGATCGTTCGGCGGCGTCCCGGGCAGGAACGACGCCGCGATCAGGATGTCGGGCGACAGTTCGGCGAGGCGAACATTTGGCATCGCAAGGACGCGCGCGAACCAGCGTTGCGGTGTCATGCCCAGGCTCAGGCGATTGCGCGACACAAGCAGCCCGACTTCCCATGCGGTGATCGGCGAGAGGAAGGACGGAACGCCGGCTCGCGCGGCTGCATCGAGCTTTTCCGACGCTAGGGCCGTCAACTCGTCATCCGAGAACCACACGGCCGCATGGGTGTCGAGCAAGAGCGGCGGCATCGCTTAGGTCACTTCACTTCCGGGCCGTACTTCCTGTCCAGCAGATCGGCCCACTCGGGAAACGCAGGCTCCGCCAGATCGACGCCCGGGGCGATCCGGATCATGCCCTTGAATGCGCCGCGCAGCGGATGCCGGCCATCTTTCGTCGCATAGGGCTTCGCCGCCGGCTCGGCGAAACCGCTGGCCGGTTCGACGGCTTTCGTGACCCGGCGAAACACCAACTTGCGTCCCTCCATATCCACCTGTGCGCTTTCGAATCCGGCTGCGAGCCAGACCTTGGTCATCACGTTGTTGTCCGGGTTGTTGCTCCACCACGCGCGGTGATGCTGCGCCTTCGGCGGCAGCTTCACACCGGTGATCTTCTCGATTTCGCGGAAGGTCAGCGGGACTTCGCGCGTGCGCTGATTGCGCAGGAATTGCCCGAGCGGTTCGTATTTTCCCATGGCGGCATTCTCGCTGTGTAACACAGTGTATATTTACAGGTGACACACTCGTCAAGCATGTCTCCTCGCCGCGTCCTCGCGCAGCCGTTCCCCGCAGCGCGGCGTCAATTCGTCCGTCCGCCTTGTGAGCGGGTTTGTGCGCGTGCCAAGCTCTATGCGGTCACGCGTAGCGGGGCGATGATGCGCAAGAAGTTCTCCCGGCGAAATCTCCTTGGTGCAGCCGCATCCGCCACCG
>JAXDNZ010000101.1:0-4716 GCA_034669185.1 Hyphomicrobiales bacterium | reverse complement strand
TGAGTATTGGACTCACAGCGAGCGCTGAATCGTCTCCACCCGATAGCATTCGATAACGTCGCCGGCCTTCATGTCCTGGTAGTTCTCGAAGGCCATGCCGCATTCCTGGCCGGCGACCACTTCGCGCACGTCGTCCTTGAAGCGCTTGAGCTGCGACAGCTTGCCTTCGTGCACGACCACGTTGTCGCGAATGAGCCGCACATTGGCGCCGCGCTCCACCACGCCGTCGGTGACGCGGCTGCCCGCGATGTTACCGACCTTCGACACCTTGAAGACTTCGAGGATCAGCGCGTTGCCGAGCATGGTCTCGCGCATCGTCGGCGGCAGCAGGCCGGACATTGCGGCCTTCACGTCGTCCACGAGGTTGTAGATGATGTTGTAGTAGCGGATCTCGATGCCGGCGCGCTCGGCCGCCTCGCGCGCTTCCTTGTGGGCGCGCACGTTAAAGCCGATGATCGGCACGCCAGAGGCTTCCGCCAGCGTGACGTCGGATTCGGTGATGCCGCCGACGCCGGAATGGATCACCCGCGCGCTGACTTCGGTGGTGCCGAGCTTTTCGATCGCGCCGATGATCGCCTCCAGCGAGCCCTGCACGTCGGCCTTGATGATCAGCGGGAAATGCTTGAGGCCGGCGGTCTTGAGCTGGCTCATCATCTGCTCGAGCGAGCCGCGCATGCCGCTGGCGCGCGCCGCCGTCTTCTCGCGCTTCTGCCGGGCGCGATAATCGGTCACCTCGCGGGCGCGCGATTCATTGGTGACGACGGCGAGCCGGTCGCCGGCCTCCGGCGTTCCGGTGAAGCCCAGCACCTCGACCGGCGTCGACGGTCCGGCGGACGTCACCGTTGCACCGGTGTCGGAGACAAGCGCCCGCACGCGGCCCCATTCGGCGCCGGCGACCACGAGATCGCCCACGCGCAAGGTACCACGCTGCACCAGCACGGTCGCGACCGGGCCCCGGCCGCGGTCGAGCTTGGCCTCGATCACCGTGCCTTCGGCGGCGCGGCTGGGATCGGCCTTGAGCTCGAGGAATTCCGCCTGCAGGCCGATCGTCTCGAGCAATTTGTCGAGATTGAGCTTCTTGGTCGCCGACACTTCGATGTCGAGCACGTCACCGCCGAGCGATTCGACCTGCACTTCGTGTTGCAGCAATTCCGTGCGCACGCGTTCGGGCTTGGCGTCCGGCTTGTCGATCTTGTTGATGGCGACGATCATCGGCACCTTCGCCGCCTTGGCGTGATTGATGGCCTCGACCGTCTGCGGCATGACGCCGTCGTCGGCGGCGACCACCAGCACCACGATGTCGGTGACCTTGGCGCCGCGCGCGCGCATCGCGGTGAAGGCGGCGTGACCGGGCGTGTCGATGAACGTGATCTTGGAGCCCAACGGCGAGGTCACCTGATAGGCGCCGATGTGTTGCGTGATGCCGCCAGCCTCGCCCGCCACCACATCGGTCTGACGGATGGCGTCGAGCAGCGAGGTCTTGCCGTGGTCGACGTGACCCATGATGGTCACGACCGGCGGCCGCGATACCAGCGCGGCTTCATCGTCGGCGGCGTCGAACAGACCTTCCTCGACGTCGGATTCAGCGACGCGCTTGACGGTATGGCCCAGTTCTTCGGCGAGCAGCTGCGCGGTATCGGCATCGATCGTGTCGGTGATCTTGAGCATTTGGCCCTGCTTCATCAGCAGCGCGATCACCGACCGCGCCGGCTCGGCCATGCGGTTGGAGAGCTCTTGGATGGTGATGAATTCCGGGATTGTGACGTCACGGATCAGCTTTTCCTTCGACTCGCCCGCGACATCGCGCAGGCGTCGCCGGGTCCGGCGTACGAAGGAAGCCTTGGAGTGCTCGCGCACCTCGTCCGCGCGGTCGGCGGTCGTGACGGTGAGCCGGGCCCGGCGCTTGTCCGGCACGACACGCGTCGGCTTCGGAGCCACGGTCGGACGCACGGCGGCGCCTGGGCGACGCGGACGTGCTGCAGATTCCTCGTCGTCCGGCTCCAGCACGACGGCGCGTGAAATGGGCGCCGCTCCGGCCAGCCGGGGCTTTACCTCGGCTTCGCCGCCGAAGCGTTTCTTGGCGACCTCATCGGCCTTGCGCTTGGTTTCGTCGTCGTGACGGCGGCGGTCGTCTTCCTCGCGCTTGCGCGCCTCGGCTGCCTCGCGCTCGACGCGTTCGATGGCGTCGCGCGCCTCGCGAATCTTTGCGTCTTCCTCGGCGATCTTGCGTTCTTCGGCCTCGCGCAGGCGGGAATCGGCAAGCGCATGCGCCCGCGCGCTGCGTTCTTCCTCGGTCAGCGTCCGCAGCACCACGCCGGACGGCTTCGATGGAGCTTGCGGCGTCGGTGACGCGGGAGCGACCGCCGGCCGGGCCGTCGCTGGGGGCTGCGCCGGTGGTGCGCGCGCCACCGGCGCGGCGGAAGGCGCCGCCTCGACCCGGGGCTTGCCCGGGGTGCGGGTTTTCACCTTCTCGACAACGACAGCCTTGGTGCGGCCATGGCTGAAACTCTGGCGCACGACGCCCTGCTCGACGCCACGGCCCTTCAAGGTCAGGGTCTTGGTGGAGCTGACGCTCAGCTTCTTTTCGCCAGTCTTTTCAGTGGTTTCGGGCATTCAAATCCGATCCTCGGGCATCTCAGTATTGTTTGTTACGGGGCCCCGGAAACGATCAAGGCGCGCGGCGCGCGCCAGGAATGTCTCGCTCTCGGGACCGGCAAGCAGGGCTGCATGTACCACATTTGACCGGCCCAATGCCAAATCCAATTGCGCGGAGGTCATGACCGCGATGACGGCGATTTTCTCGGCTTCGTCACCGAACCGGCGGCGCAAGCCGGCCTGGAGCTTCCGCACCCCATCGGGCGCGGCGTCGGCGGCCTGCAGGACGCCGGCGACAGTGCCGTGGTCGATCGCCGCCTCGGTCTTGGCAAACCCGATCGCGACCTTGCCGGCCTTGTGAGCGATCGCCAATGCATCCAACACGGCATTTTCGATCAGCCGCTCGGTCGTTTCCATGAAATCGGGCGCCAGCCGCACGTCGCGCTTGAAGCCGCGCGCAAAAATCTTGCGCGCGACTGCCGTGCGCAATGCGTCACGCGTGGCCGTGATCCACAGTCCACGGCCGGGCAGCCGTCGCTTGAGGTCGGGAACCGGCACGCCGTCGGGAGCGATGACAAAACGGATCATGTCGGCGACCGGCTTCACCGCGCCGGTGGCCGCACAATAACGCTCCGCGCCGAGCGCGATCCGCCGCGGCCCGGTATCGAGTTCGTCATCGTGCAGGCGTGCGAGCATTGTCTACTGTTCGTCCCCTCAGGCTTCCGCCTCGGTGGTTTCGGCGGGCGCCTCTTCCGTCTCCGGCGCCGCTGGCGGTGCCAGATCTTCTTCCTTGATCCAACCGGCCTTGACGCGTGCCTGCATGATCAGCGACTCGATCTCTTCGCGCGACAGTTCGAAGCCGTCGAGCACGCCGGGATGCTTGGTCACCTCGCCGTCCTTGCGCTCGCTCCAGCCAGCCAGATCGTCGGTGGCGCAGCCGGCAAGATCCTCGACCGTCTTGATGCCATCCTCGCCGAGGTGGACCAGCATCGCAGTGGTGACGCCGGGAACCTCGGTGAGCGCGTCCTCGACACCGAGCTCCTTGCGCTTGCTGTCGAGCTCGGCTTCCTGCGCGGCGAGATATTCGCGCGCGCGCGTCTGCAGTTCGCTGGCCGTGTCTTCGTCAAAGCCCTCGATACCCGCAATCTCCTTCTCGTCGATCAAAGCAAGCTCCTCCACTGAATTGAAACCTTCCGACGCGAGCAATTGGCCGACGACCTCGTCGACGTTCAACGCATCGATGAACAGCTTGGTACGCTTTTCGAACTCGGCCTGGCGGTGCTCGGACTCTTCCTGCTCGGTGACGATGTCGATGTCCCAGCCGGTGAGCTGCGAGGCGAGTCGTACGTTCTGGCCGCGCCGGCCGATGGCGAGCGAGAGCTGCTGGTCGGGCACCACCACTTCCATGCGCTGGCGGTCCTCGTCGAGCACGACCTTGGCGACTTCCGCCGGCGCCAGCGCGTTGACGACGAAGTTGGCGGGATCGGCCGTCCACGGAATGATGTCGATCTTCTCGCCCTGCAACTCGGTGACCACGGCCTGCACGCGCGAGCCGCGCATACCGACGCAGGCGCCGACCGGATCGACCGAAGAATCGCGCGAGATCACCGCGATCTTCGCGCGCGAGCCGGGATCGCGCGCCACCGCCTTCACCTCGACGATGCCGTCATAGATTTCCGGCACCTCCTGGGCGAACAGCTTGGCCATGAACTGCGGGTGCGTGCGCGAGAGGAAAATCTGCGGGCCGCGCGGCTCGCGCCGCACGTCGTAGATGAAGGCGCGCAGGCGGTCGCCGTTGCGGAAGGTCTCGCGCGGCAGCATCTCGTCGCGCCGCACGATCGCCTCGCCGCGGCCGAGATCGACCACCACGTTGCCGTACTCGACCCGCTTGACGATGCCGTTGACGATATCGCCGATGCGATCCTTGTATTCCTGATATTGCCGGTCGCGCTCGGCCTCGCGCACCTTCTGCACGATCACCTGCTTGGCCGACTGCGCGGCGATGCGGCCGTATTCCAGCGGCGGCAGCGCCTCGGCGATGTAGTCGCCGACCTGCGCCGCCGGATTGCGGCGCTTGGCGTCCTCGACGGAAATCTGCGAGGAGTCGTTCTCGACCTGGTC
>JAXDNZ010000100.1:0-6003 GCA_034669185.1 Hyphomicrobiales bacterium | reverse complement strand
GCCGCGAACGCGGTCGGCGCGGCGTTGATGGCAAGGCTTGGCTTGTAGACGCGGCCGAGCTCGCCGGAGTCCGGATGCACGTGAACGAAGGTCATCTTGGGGTTCGGGATGTCGAGCAGCGTGTAGCCTTGCGACGGCATCTCGCCGAGCCGCCCGCCGACCATCAGCAGGAGATCGGCAGCCTTGATGCGCGCGAGCACTTTCGGATTCGGGCCAACGCCGAGATCGCCCGCATAGCAGGGGTGCAGCGCGTCGAACAGGTGCAGCCGGCGGAACGTGGTGACCACCGGCAGCGCAAAGCGCTCCGCGAACCGTTTGATCGTCGCGCACGCATTTTCCGACCAGCGGCTGCCGCCGAGCAGCATGATCGGGCGCTCAGCCGCCCACAGCATCTTCTGCAGTTGTGACATGTCGGTGAGGCCGGGCCAGGTCTCGATCTGCTCGACGCCAAGCGCGTCGGCGACCGCGACGCGCTCCATCAGCATGTCCTCGGGCAGCGCGATCACCACCGGACCGGGCCGGCCATTCATCGCGACGTGAAACGCGCGCGAGACGATTTCCGGAATGCGTGCCGGATCGTCGATCTCGGTCGCCCACTTCACCATGGTGCCGAACACCGCGCGGTAGTCGAGCTCCTGAAATGCCTCGCGTTCGCGCATCTCGCGCGCGACCTGACCGACGAACATGATCATCGGCGAGGAGTCCTGCTTCGCGATGTGCAGCCCGGGCGAACCGTTGGTCGCGCCCGGGCCGCGCGTCACGAAAGCGATGCCGGGCCTCCCGGTGAGCTTGCCGATGGCCTCGGCCATCATCACGGCGCCGCCTTCCTGGCGGCACACCGTCACCGCGATGGCGCGGTCGTGGAAGGCGTCGAGCGCCGCGAGATAGCTCTCGCCGGGGACGCAGAACACATGCTGGACGCCGTGGACGATGAGCTGATCGACCAGGACCTCGCCGCCGCTGCGCATGTTGTCTTTGGCCCGCATGTCGACCTACCCCGTTGTCATTCACGGCAGCGCCGTTCGCGGCGCCGTCCCCAGACTAGCACCGTTCCAGAGCTTGCGAAATTTGCCGAAGCGCTCAGCGGCGCGGGCTGGAAATCTGTTCGACCAGGTCGACGATGGATCGTCGCAGCGTGCTGTCCTCGATCTCCGCATAGGCGCGCAGCAGGCGAAACGCACCGGAGATCGTGAGCAGCTTCAGCGGCGAATCGTCGCCGGCCGCCGTCCCCTTTTCGCCGTCCAGGATCTCCTTGCCGCTGAAGAACGTGCCGACCGGGACGCCCAAGACTTCCGCGATCTTGGTCAATCGGCCCGCCCCGACCCGGTTGACGCCCTTCTCGTACTTTTGCACCTGTTGAAAAGTCACTCCCAACTGATTTGCCAGTGTGGTCTGCGACAGGCCGCGTGCCAATCGCTCGATTCTGATCCGGTGCCCCACCTCGACATCGACCGGGTCCGGCCTTTTCACCGACATATCCGACTTCTCCTTCCCATCAATATGCACGCAAAGCGCGTCTCGCCGCGCGAGCGCGGCGAGACGACGCGCAAAGGCTAACAGGAGCCATTTCGGTGCGCGAGGATTCTGGCGAACGCTACGCGCATAGCGGCTATGCCGATCGAATTATCGCAAAGTAGTTAACGGGCAACCGCCCGTCAGTTGAGCATCCGCGACGCGTCGTCGCTGTCGCTACGACGCCGCGCATGATCTCGATCATTCCCATTCGCGGCTCCAGTAACAGAGTTCGAGGACGTGCGCGGAGTTGCCGCATCCGGCGACCAGCGTCCGCACCAGACGCTGCTGACGAATCTCGGCGCGAGACATGCGGCGCATGCGCACACACGCCGGGTGCACTCGGCTGGAGCGAGATCGGCGCGTCCGGCACGCCGGAACAGCGCTCCGGCATGCCCGGGCTGCGCTCACGCGCTGATGCATTGGCGCGTGTGTTGTCCGATAATGCTTCCTTCTGGTGCGTGAGCCGCAGCACGTCATGAACCAAAGCCTTCGTCGCGCCGCGATCGGCATTCCGGGCTTCTGCGCGTTCCTCAACCTCTATGCGCCGCAGTCGCTGCTCCCCACGCTGGCGCGGGAGTTCGGTGCGACGCCCGCTGACATCAGCCTGACCATGACGGCAACCGCGCTTGCTATTGCGATCACGGCGCCGTTCGCGGGCGCGATCGCCGACGTGCTGGGACGCAAGCGCGTGATCGTCGCCGCGATGATCCTGCTCACGATCCCGACAGCCTTGATCGCGTTGTCGCCAAATCTGCATGCGCTCATCGCCTGGCGCTTCGCGCAGGGATTGGTGCTGCCGCCGATCTTCACCGTCGTGGTGGCCTATATCGGCGAGGAATGGCCGTCCGCCGAGGCGACCGCCGTCACCGGCGTTTACATGTCGGCGATCAGCCTCGGCGGCTTCAGCGGCCGATTCTTCGCCGGCCTCCTCGCCGACACCATCGGGTGGCGCAGCGGGTTCATCGTCTTTGCCGCGGTCACCTTTGCGTGCGCCGCCGCGGTAGGCCTGCTGCTTCCGCAAGAGCGCAATTTCACCCGCTCCGAGGGTCTCGCCTCCTCCGCGCGGCAGATGCTGGACCATCTCCGCAACCCGCGGCTGCTTGCGATCTACGTCATCGGCTTCGGCACGCTGTTCAATTTCGTCGCCATGTTCACCTATGTGAACTTCCTGCTCGCGGCGCCACCGTTCAATCTTTCGGCGACGTGGCTCGGCGCAATTTTCGTCACCTATCTCGCCGGTGGCTTCGCGGTGCTCTGGCTCGGGCGCGCGGTGACGCGCTTCGGACGGCGCACGCTGATCCTCGGGACCATCGCGGTTTGGATGTGCGGCGCGCTGCTGACGCTCGTTCCCTCGCTCTGGACGATCATCGCGGGCCTCGCCGTCGTGGCGGCGTGCGGATTCATCACGCAAGCGACCTCGACGGCTTTCGTCGCATTGACGGCCGAGAGCGGCCGCACATCCGCCATCGGCCTCTACGCAACGAGCTTTTATGTCGGCGGCGGTGTCGGTGCCGTGTTGCCAGGATTGACCTGGAACGCGGGCGGCTGGCCCACTTGCGTCGCAATGGTGATCGCGATGCAGATCTTCATGGCGACCATGATCTGGTTCGGCTGGAAGCGTTAGCGGCCTAGAACCCGTAGGCGCGCACGAGCGCGGCCGTGACCAGCGCAAACCCGACCGCCACGAATTCGTTGCGCCGCAGGGTCATGCTGATCATTGCGACGATCACGGCGCACAATGCCGCCACGCCGACTTTTGCAACGATCGGAACGACTGTGGCCGCCATGATGGCCCCGGGCAGGATTTCGAGGCCGCGACGCATGCGCCTGGTCACCGGGATATGACCCATAAGCCAGTACCCGGAAATGCGGGCGATAAACGTTGCCAATGCCATCGCCAGAATGGCGATGACCGTACCTTGAGCCAGGGGTTCATTCATCATCGATGAACGCTCCGATGACCGCGCCGGTGAGCGCGCCGATCACGATGAACCACCAGCCAGGCACCACATAGGACACGACCAGTGCGACCCCGCCCGCCACTACCCAACCGATCGCGCGTCGTGCACCGCGCCACAGTGGTACGAACATCGCGGCAAAGAAGATCGGCAGCATGAGATCGAAGCCGAACCGCTTCGGATCCGAAATGAAGGCGCCGAGCAGATAGCCCGGAATGGCAGAGCCGACCCACACAATCCAAAGCGTGAGCGCCGCGCCGACGAACACCGAGCAGTCCGACCCGCCTTCCGCGCGGTAGCGCACGGCGATGAGCCAGGTCGCATCGACTGTCCCGTTGAGAGCCGAATAGGCCTGCCACTGCGGCAGCCCGCCGAACCACGGCCGCAGCGTCGCGCCCATCAGGATAAAGCGTGCATTTACGACGGCGGTGACGACAGCGAGCGACAGGACCGTCGCGAGCGTTTGCGGATTCGTCCACACTTCCATCGCGACGAGCTGCGATGCGCCGCCGTAAACAAGCGCGCTCATCAGCACCGCCTCGGAAAACGTTAGGCCCTTCTGCGCCGCGAGCGTGCCGTAGGCGGCCGCGAAGACCATCGTTCCCGGCACCATCGCGCCGCAGCGCCGCGCGCCTTCGAGAAGGCCGGGCAACGACCAATACTGCGCCTGCGCGCGCGGTTTGGGATCGGTTATCATGGGATGTATCGCCTGCCCGAGCACTAGCAAAGCGATCCAAGATCAGCAATGTTGCGCACCCTTGGAGGAAATACCCGCCATGCCCGCGACGTTGACCAAACAACAAATGGAATTCCTGCGGTCGATCGACACGCCGACAGTCTGCAACGTCGTCGAAATGGTCGCGCCCGAGCGCCGCGGACATGGCTACACCGTCAAGCACCTGTTCTGCCCGTTCCCGGATCTGCCGCCGATCGTCGGTTTCGCCAAAACCGTAACGGCGAAGGCCAAGAACAAGGTCGCGCTCGGCGACTACATGGGCAAGCGGCTCGATTATCTTGACTACATCGCGTCCGCCCCCACGCCGAGCATCGCGGTGATCGAGGACCTCGACGACGAGGTCGGCTACGGGGCGTTCTGGGGCGAGGTGCAGTCGAACATCCACAAAGCGCTCGGCTGTCTCGGCGTCGTCACCAATGGATCGATTCGCGACATCCCGATGATCGCGCCGGGCTTCCAGATGCTCGCAGGATCGCTTTCGCCCTCGCACGCCTACACACACGTTGAGGACTTCGGCATTCCGGTCACCGTGCACGGCATGAAGGTCAACAGCGGTGACCTGATCCACGCCGACCAGCATGGCGCGATCGTCGTGCCGCTCGACATCATCGACAAGATGAAGCCTGCGCTCGATGACTTGAACGCGCGCGAGGCGCGCATCATCAAGGCCGCGAAGGACGTCGGCACGGTGGACGCCATCAAAGCGGCGATCAAGGGGTGAGGACCATGCTGGCGCTGCGACCGAACTGTGAATGCTGCGACCGCGACCTGCCGGCAGACTCGCGCGACGCGATGATGTGCTCGTTCGAATGCACATTCTGCAAATCCTGCGCCGAAGGTGTGCTGAAGGGCAAATGCCCGAACTGCGGCGGCGAACTCGTGCGGCGACCGATCCGGCCGGCCGACAAGCTCGCGAAATTCCCGGCCTCGACCGAGCGCAAGGTGAAGCCGCAGGGCTGCGCGGCTTAGGGCGTGTACTCATAAAACGCGAAGGGATGTCCGCTTCGGGGTAAAGAAGACGTGGCGCAAGGATGCGCCTGTCGCCTTATGACCATTGCCGACACGACGCAGTCCCTCGTTGGCTGTCGGTGCGTGGTCTTGCGCGGTCGCTTAAACTGAATTTGACTGGGCGTCGCCGAACATGATTGTTGCGCACCAGATCACCTCATAATCAAGAAATCGCGTCCCCATGCCCAAACTCTACGAAGCCCTCGCGGAAGCGTTCCTTGCGGAGGGGGTCGACACGCAGTTCGTCCTGATGGGCGACGGCAACATGCACTGGTGCACCGCCTTTGCAAAACTGCCGGGCGTGCATACCGTCCACGTCAGGCACGAGCACGTGACCGTCGCCGCGGCGACGGCCTACAACGTGGCAACCAGCAAGGTCGCGGTTGCGTCGGTTACCTGTGGCCCCGGCGTGACCCAGTTGATGACGGCGCTGCCGGCGGCGGTTCGCGCCCGCCTGCCGATGGTGGTGTTCGCTGGCGAGTCGCCGATCAATGCCAAGTTCTACAATCAGGCCATCGACCAGGCGCCGCTGGTGGCGGCGACCGGGGCGCGTTACGTCGCCGCGCATAGCGTGCCGCGCATGATGGACTGCGTGCGCGAGGCCTTCCACATCGCCAAGTACGAGCGGTGCCCGGTGGTCCTGGGCATTCCCTACGACCTGCAGAAGGTCGAATACATGGCCAACCAGCCCTACGAGACCTCCGAGATGTATCAGCCCAAGGTTGGGCGCATGTATCCGGATCCCGAGGTCTTGGCCGAGGCCGTCGAGCGGCTCGCCGTGGCAAA
>JAXDNZ010000099.1:0-4389 GCA_034669185.1 Hyphomicrobiales bacterium | reverse complement strand
CAGGAAGATCGGCGGCTCGATCAGCAGCGTCTGATAGAGGAAGCCCGGCTTGGTGTGTCCCTCGAACGGCATGCGCGGCAGCGAGACGCGCTTCGGAATGAGGCCGGGAACGAGCTGCAGCACGACATCGAGATTGTGCGACGGGGTCGCCGTATAGTTCGGCTGCTCGGAGACGCCGAACCCCTTGCCGATGCTCGCCTTGAACATCGTATAGGCGTTCTTGATGATGCCCTTGAGCTCCTGCTCCTTGCCGGCGAATTCCACCACCGACACCGCCCACTGCCCGCCCGCTTTCATCGAGGTGGTGTCGGCGACCTTGCGGTCCGAATAGATGGTGACCTTGAGGCCGAGATCGAGCAGCAAGGTCGCGGCAGTCAGGCCCATGACACCGGCGCCGAGAACCGCGGCTTCCGTGTCGTGCGAGGTCGCGACGTGATCCTTGACGATGTCGCGGACGCGCGCGGCGCAGCCCCAGCTCAGCGTGATGCCGGCGCCGCCGTGGCCGTAATTGTGCACCACGAACTTCGCCGAGAGCGTCTTGGCTTCGAGCCGATAGGCGCCCTTGCGATACGGGCGGACGCCCGCAATGCAGGCGCCGGCGACGTTCGGATCGAAGGTGAAATCCGGCGTCGGAAGATTGGGCGTGGCCGGCATGGTCGACCGTCCTGGGCTGGAGGCGAGGGCGGTCGCAATTTTAGCGAGAGAAACGGCGCGCCTGCAAGCTGACGCCGGCGACTCCCTGGATCAGTCGAGAGTGATTCCGAGAAACGCTCGCGCGCCCAGCCAGCCCTAGACGTCGACGCTCGCCGAGAGCGCGTTCTCCTGGATGAACAGACGACGGGGCTCGACCACGTCGCCCATCAACTGGTCGAAGATGATGCCGGCTTCGTCGCCTTCCTTCACCTTCACCTGCAGCAGCGTGCGCGCCGCCGTGTCGAGCGTGGTCTCCCAGAGCTGCTCGGCGTTCATCTCGCCGAGGCCCTTGTAGCGCTGCATCTTGATGCCCTGGCGGCCCGCGGTCATCACCGCATCGAACAGGCTGACGGGGCCGTGGACGGGAATGTCCTCGTCCTTGCGGCGCAGAACCCCAGTGCGGACGTAGATGTCCTGCAGGGAAGCGGCGTGCTCGTCGAGCTTGCGCGCATCGGCCGAGCCGAGCAGCGCGTGGTCGATCACGGCGACCTCCTTCACGCCACGCACCGTGCGCTCGAACGTGAATCCCGCAGCTTCGTCGAACCTGCTGGTCCAGCCGCGCTCGGTCTCCTCGCTCAGCGCATCGAGCCGGCGCGCGATGTACTCAGCCGCGGCGGTAGCTTTCGGAGCGTCACCGAAGATGCCCTGCGAAAGCACGCCAGCAATCGCTGCCTGCTCGACGACCTGGCGATTGTAGCGGTTGTGCAGCCCGTTTAGGAGATTGCGGATCGAACGCGCCTCCTCAAGGACCGTTTTCAAATCGGCGCCGGCGCGCTCGTCGCCCGCGTAGGTACGGAACACCGCATCCTCGATCCCGCTGTCGATCAGGTAGTTCTCGAATGCGCGTTCGTCCTTGAGGTATTGCTCGGACTTGCCGCGCGTGACCTTATAGAGCGGCGCCTGCGCGATATAGACGTAGCCGCGCTCGATCAGCTCGCGCATCTGGCGGAAGAAGAACGTGAGCAGCAGCGTGCGGATGTGCGAGCCGTCGACGTCTGCGTCCGTCATGATGATGATCTTGTGGTAGCGCAGCTTGTCGGCGTTGAACTCGTCGGTGCCGATGCCCGTGCCGAGCGCCGTGATCAGCGTGCCAATCTGTTCGGAACCGAGCATCTTGTCGAAGCGCGCGCGCTCGACGTTGAGGATCTTGCCGCGGAGCGGCAGGACGGCCTGGAAGGCGCGGTCGCGTCCCATCTTGGCTGAGCCGCCGGCCTAGTCGCCCTCGACGATCAACAGTTCGGCCTTGGCGGGGTCGCGCTCCTGGCAGTCCGCGAGCTTGCCCGGCAGCGAGGAGACGTCATTGCCTTTGCGGCGGGTCAGTTCGCGCGCCTTGCGGGCGGCCTCGCGCGCCGCGGCCGCCTCGACCACCTTGCCGACGATCACCTTGGATTCGCTCGGGTGCTCCTCGAGCCAGGCATTGAGCGCGTCGTTGATGATGCTTTCGACCACGGGGCGCACTTCGGACGAGACCAGCTTGTCCTTGGTCTGGGACGAGAACTTCGGATCCGGCACCTTGCAGGAGAGGACGGCGGTCAGTCCCTCGCGGCAGTCCTCGCCGGTGAGCGTGACCTTCTCTTTGCGCGCGCCGTTGCCCTTCTCGGCGTAGTTGGTGACCTGGCGCGTCAGCGCGCCGCGGAAGCCCGCCAGATGCGTGCCGCCGTCGCGCTGCGGGATGTTGTTGGTGAAGCAGAGCACGCTCTCGTGATAGCTGTCGTTCCACCACAGCGCGCACTCGATGCCGATGCCAGCGCGTTCCGCCTTGATGACGATCGGCGCCGGAATAAGCCCGCTCTTGTTGCGGTCGAGGTATTTGACGAACTGCTCGACGCCGCCCTCATAGCGCAGCTCCTCGCGCTTCTCCTCCGCGTGACGTTTGTCGGAGAGCACGATGGTGACCCCCGAATTGAGAAATGCGAGCTCGCGCAACCGGTGCTCCAGCGTCGCGAAGTCGAACTCGACCATCGTGAAGGTTTTCGGCGAGGGGAAGAACGTCACCTCGGTGCCGCGCTTGCCGTTGGCGTCGCCGGCAACGACCAGCGGCGCCACCGCGTCGCCGTCGTGGAACTCGATGAAGTGCTCCTTGCCGTCGCGCCAGATCGTGAGCTTGAGCCAGCTCGAGAGCGCGTTCACCACCGACACGCCGACGCCGTGCAGGCCGCCCGAGACCTTGTAGGAATTCTGGTCGAATTTTCCGCCGGCATGAAGCTGGGTCATGATGACCTCGGCCGCCGACACGCCCTCCTCGTGCAGGTCGGTCGGAATGCCGCGGCCGTCGTCGACCACCGTCACCGAACCATCCGGGTTGAGCGTGACGGTCACCGCGGTGGCGTGCCCGGCGAGCGCCTCGTCGATCGCGTTGTCGACGACCTCGTAGACCATGTGATGCAGGCCGGAGCCGTCGTCGGTGTCGCCGATGTACATGCCCGGGCGCTTGCGCACCGCGTCGAGGCCCTTGAGGACCTTGATCGATTCTGCGCCGTAGTCGGACGGATCGGAAACGGGTTTTTGGCGGGCCGCTTCGGCCATGCGCGGGACCTTCGAATCAGGACGAAAATGACGAGGAGAATCTGATGCTGATGTTGCACGAAATATGGGTGTCGTACAGACCAAAGTGAAGGGGGTTAAGCTATTGTTTTTTCACTAATTTCGCGACCGTGCGGCGGGTTGGCGGCGCGCGCGATTCGGCCTCGCGCGGCACCGAAAAATCGGCTTTCTTTGGTTGCGATTCGGGCCCGCTTCCGGAGTTCGCGGAACGCCGCTCGCGCGATCGGTGTTAAACGCCTTGTCGGGCGACAATCTGTGAGCCGGAGGACCAGATGGGCAAATCAGTGGTCTTTGCAGTCGTGGTCGTGGCAGCTGCGAATGCCCTGCCGGGCAGCGCGCGCGCCCAGCACTATTACCCCTGGTGCGCCTGGTACGACGCGTGGACCTACAGCTGCGCGTTCGCCACGCGCGAGCAGTGCATGGCGACGATCAGCGGCGTCGGCGGCATCTGCAAGCCCAATCCGTATTCGCCGTCCGATCAGCGCGCACGCCGCCGCTACTGAGGGTCATCGCGTCGCGATGGCGGCCGCCCGCGCTGCCATGGGCGCCGTGGGGTCCACGGCATGTCCGACGGTGATGCTCCGCCACATTATCCGGATTGCGCCGTGACCCGCCCCGCGCTCACCGCGAACACCTGCGCACGCCCCGCGACCTCGACGAAGAGCGCCGGATCGGCGCCGGTCATCCACACCTGCGCGCCGATACGCGCGAGCGCATCATAGAGGGCGCCGCGGCGGATCGGATCGAGGTGCGCGCCGACCTCGTCGAGCAGGAGGAGCGGCGCGTAACCGGTCATCTCCGCAACGAGTGCGGCATGCGCCAGCACCAAGCCGACGAGCAGGGCCTTCTGCTCGCCGGTGGAGGCCTCGCCGGCCGGAATGCCTTTCGGCCCATGCAGCACGTCCAGGTCAGTGAGATGCGGTCCGTCAGTGGTGCGCCCGGCAGCGGCGTCGCGCATGCGGTTCTCGCGCAAGACCGTGCGATAGCGATCCTCGACCTCCGTCGCGGCCTGTTCCAGCAGCGCGTTCTCGACCCATCCATCGAGCGCGATGTCGGCCCACGGGAACGGCGAGGCCGGATCTTTCGCGCGCGCCAGCTTGGCGGCGAGCCGCCGCGTGGTCTCGGCGCGCGCCGCCGCGACCGCAACCGCGA
>JAXDNZ010000098.1:0-3075 GCA_034669185.1 Hyphomicrobiales bacterium | reverse complement strand
CTTGTAGCTCGCGCCGTCCTCGCCCCAGCCGCCGTCCGGATTCTGGATCGCGACGAGCCAGTCGACCGCCTTGCGGATCATCGGAGATCGATGATCTAGGCCCGCAGCGTTCAGCGCGCATAGCGCCGACCAGGTACCGTAGATGTAGTTCATGCCCCAGCGGCCATACCAGCTTCCCTCGGGCAACTGGTCGCGCTTCAGCCATTCGACCGCGTCGCGCATCGGCTTGCTGGTCGCCGGCGTTTCGCCAAGTTGTGCCAGCATCGAGAGGCAGCGCGCGGTCAGGTCCGCAGTCGGCGGATCGAGAAGCGCGCCATGATCGGCGAACGGAATGTTGTTGAGGTAGTGATACGCATTGTCGGCGTCGAACGCGCCCCAGCCGCCGTCGTGGCTTTGTAGCCCAACAACCCATTCGCGGCCGCGCGCGATCGCCTGGTCGAATTCCTGCCCGCGGACTTTCCGCGCGCGATCCATCGCCATGACCACGACCGCCGTATCGTCGAGATCGGGATAGTGCGCGTTGTTGTACTGGAACGCCCAACCGCCGGGACGCACATTCGGGCGCTGTTCGATCCAGTCGCCCTTCACGTCGAGAACCTGCAGGGGCTTGAGCCAGTCGAGGGCGCGATTGGCGGCCGCGACCGCGCGCTCGTCGCCCACTTCGAGCATCGCGTGCGCGACCAGTCCGGTGTCCCACACCGGCGAGACACACGGCTGACAGTAGGCTTCGTCGTCTTTCACGACGAGCAGCTTGTCGAGCGAGGCGCGCGCGATCTTCCGGTCAGGATGGTCCGGCGGATAGCCGAGCACCGCGTACATCTTCACCGAATTTTCCATCGCCGGATAGATCGCGCCGAGTCCGTCGATGCCGTTGAGACGCTCGGTGACCCAGGCGACGCACTTGTCGATCGCGCGCTTGCGTAAGCCCTTCGGCATCACGGGCTCAAGCGCACGCAGCACCCTGTCGATCAGCCGGAATCCGATGAACCAGGTCCATTTCTGATGCGGCGCCTTGTGCGGTGCACCGACGGTTTTCGGATCCTCGTGGAACAACTCGTCGATCGTCACGCCGCGCGGATTGATCGCGCGCGGTTTCAGGGCCTGCAACACCAGCAGCGGCACGATCACGGTACGCGCCCAGTAGGAGATCTTGTCGATGTGGAAAGGAAACCACTTCGGCAGCAGCATGATCTCCACCGGCATGACCGGCACGCTCTTCCACGGGATCACGCCGTAGAGCGACAGCAGCGCGCGGGTGAAGACGTTGCTCTTCACCGCCCCTCCCCGCGACAGGATCGCCTCGCGCGCGCGGCGCATGTGATCGGCATTGATGTCGTCGCCGATCATCTTCAGCGCGAAGTAGGCCTTCACGCTTGCGCTCATGTCGAAGTCGCCCTCGTGGAACAGCGGCCAGCCGCCATGCGCGCCCTGGATGCGGCGCAGGTAGACGCCGATCTTGCGCTCGAGTTCGAGGTCGGGCGTCTCGGCGAAGTAGTGCACCATCAGCACGTACTCGGCCGGGATGGTCGCGTCCGCCTCGAGTTCGAACACCCAGTGGCCATCGGGCCGCTGGTCGGCCAGCAGCGCACCGGCCGCGGCGCGGATGCTGTTCTCGAGCGCAGGATCGGCGATGCGTGCCGGTGCGGTGATCGTCTCGGTCGTCATGCTCTTCAATGGCTCACGAGCGCGGCGGCGCGATCGCCGGATCGAATGGCACCTTCGATGGTCGCCGGCAAGCCGGTGTCGGTCCAGTCGCCCGCGAGATGGAGGTTGCGCCACGCCGTCTTCGGGCCGGGCCGCCTGACGTTCTCGGAGGGCGTCGCCGCGAAGGTGGCGCGGCGCTCGCGCACGATCTGCCACGGCGGCAGTGCGGCCGGCATCCCGGTGACGGCCGCGACCTCGTTCCAGATGGTCGCGGCCAGTTCCTCGCGCGAGAGATCGAGCAGGCGGTCGGCGCCGCTGGTCGTGGTCGAGAGCCGGCCCGGATAGGAGAAGATCCATTCGGTGGTGGCGTTGAGCACGCCGATCATCGGCGGAAGGCCCGGCGGCGCTTCGACCCGAAAGTGCGCGTTCACAATGGCCCGAAACGCAGTCGGCGTCTGGAGCCCGGGCACGACGGCGGACGCGACCATCGGGGGCACCGCGAGAATGACGCGGTCACCGAGCGTCAACTTCACGGTCTCGTCGCCGAATTCGAGCGCCTCGACGGTCGGCCCCGCCAGGTTCAGCGCGCGCAGCCGCTTGCCGAAACGAACCGCAACATTGCGTGCGGCAAGGAAGGAGAGGGCCGGCTCGACCAGCGTAGACCCGAGCCCGTCATGCGCGACCAGCGGACGGCAGGCCGTACCGCCACGCAGAATCGACTCGCGGATGATCCGGCCCGCAAGCGCGGCCGCGCCCTCCTTCGGATCGGTGTTGAGCGCCGCCAGCATCAGCGGCTGCAGGAAGCGATCGTAGGCCGGACCCGAGCAGTCGATCACCTCGCCCAGCGATTTGCGCGTCGGCAGCAGCAGCTTCGCCATCGCAAGCAAATCCGCGGCGCGCGTACCCGGCGGACGGCACTGCGGGTCGAACAGCCAGAACGGCAGCGGCCCGTCATTGATGCGCACCGTCCAGCGCTCACGTGTTGCCAGATCGATGAAGGCGAATTCGGCCTTGCCCGGACCGGCGAGACGCGCGCGCGCGCCGATCCGCTCGAGATAGGCGAGCGCGGCGTGATTGGCCGACAGCAACAGGTGATTGCCGTTGTCGATCACCATGTCGAGCTGCGGATCGTGATAGGAGCGGCAGCGGCCGCCCGCTTGCCCGGCCGCCTCGTGCACGACGACGCGCTCGCCACGCTCGCTAAGCCGGACCGCAGCCGCAAGGCCGGCGAGACCTGCGCCGATGACGTGGATCGTGCGAGCCATCAGATGAACGCGTAGCGCAGGATGGTCAGCATGAGCCGCGGCTTGCTCACCTTGACGGGATTGCGCGGCGCGGCCCAACCGCGCGCCGAGAGCTGCGCGAGGATCGCCTTATAGGCCGCCGACATGATGCGCGGCGCCCGTACCGTGCGGCGGCGCGCGCCCGCCA
>JAXDNZ010000097.1:0-3901 GCA_034669185.1 Hyphomicrobiales bacterium | reverse complement strand
GATTCCGGCCCTCGCTTCGCTCGGCCGGAATGACGGCAAGGTGGGATGAAAAATGGACTTCGAACTTTCGGAAGAACAACGCCTGCTGAAAGACAGCGTCGAGCGGCTGACGACGCAGCGCTACGATTTCGAGGCGCGCAAGAAATTCATGATCGAGCCGGAGGGCTGGAGCCGCGCGCTGTGGAAGCAGTATGTCGACCTCGGCCTCACCGCACTGCCGTTCGCCGAAGAACACGGCGGCATCGGCGGCGGGCCGGTGGAGACCATGATCGTCATGGAGGCGTTCGGCCGTGCGCTCGCGCTGGAGCCCTACTTCGCGACGGTGGTGGTCGGCGGCAGTTTCCTGCGTCTCGGCGCGAGCGACGCCGCAAAGTCCGACGTGCTGCCGAAAGTGGCGGCGGGGGAGTCCCTCCTCGCCTTCGCCCATATCGAGCGGCAGGCGCGCTACGACCTTGCCGACATCGCGACGACCGCCAAAAAGGACGGCGCCGGCTACGTCCTCGACGGCGCAAAGAGCCTCGCCATCCACGGCGATGTCGCCGACAAGCTGATCGTGTCGGCGCGCATCTCGGGCGAGCAGCGTGCCAGGAACGGCATCGGCCTGTTTCTGGTCGACGCGACGGCGCCGGGAGTCACGCGGCGCGGTTATCCCACCATGGACGGTCTGCGCGCGGCCGAAGTGACCCTCGCCAACGTCAAGGTCGGCGCGGACGCGGTGATCGGCGAGCCCGGCGATGCCTATCCGCTGATCGAGCAGGTCAGCCACATCGCGATCGCGGCGCTCGCCGCCGAAGCGGTCGGCGCGATGGGCGCGATGCACGAGCTCACGGTCGACTACCTGAAGCAGCGCAAGCAGTTCGGCGTGCCGATCGGCAACTTCCAGGTGCTGCAGCACCGCGCCGGCGAGATGCTGATCGCGCTCGAACAGGCGCGCTCGATGGCGATGCTCGCCACCATGATGAGCGACGAGCCGAACGCCACCGAGCGCGGCAAGTCGATCAGCGCCGCGAAGGTGCAGATCGGCCGCTCCGGGCGCATCGTCGGACAGGGCGCGATCCAGCTCCACGGCGGCATCGGCATGACCATGGAGTACAAGGTCGGCCATTACTTCAAGCGGGTCACCATGATCGACACCCTGTTCGGCGATGCCGACCATCATCTCGGCGTGCTCGCCCGCATGGGCGGGATCATCGGCGCCAAGTAAACTGACCGTTAAGCTGACGACCAAGAGTTCAGGAGAACAGTATGGCCATTCCGGTTCTGCCGCCGCCAAGTGCCAAAGCCGTGGAGATCGGCGAGCGCGTCAAGGCGTTCCTGGACGAACACATCATCCCGGCCGAGCCGATCTATCATCGCCAGCTCGATGAAGGCGAAAGCCGCTGGCATACGCCGCCGATCATGAACGAGCTCAAGGCCAAGGCGAAGAAGGCCGGCCTGTGGAACATCTTCCTGCCGAAGAAGCACTTCCCGGATTCGCTGACCAATCTCGAATACGCCAGCATCTGCGAAACGATGGGCCGCTCGCCAATCGGCGGCGAGCCGTTCAATTGTTCGGCGCCCGACACCGGCAACATGGAGACGCTGATCCTCTACGCGACATCCGAGCAGAAGAAGCAGTGGCTCGAGCCGCTGATGGCCGGCGAAATCCGTTCGGCCTTCGCCATGACCGAGCCGGCGGTCGCCTCGTCCGACGCCACCAACATCCGCTCATCGATCAAGCGCGACGGCGATCATTACGTCATCAACGGACGCAAGTGGTGGACCTCGGGCGCGCCCGACAAGCGCTGCAAGATCATGATCTTCATGGGGCAGACCGCGCCCGACGCGCCGGAGAAGCACAAGCGCCAGTCGATGGTGCTGGTGCCGATGGACACGCCCGGCGTGACGATGATGCGCTCGCTCTCGGTGTTCGGCTATGACGACGCGCCGCACGGGCACGGCGAAGTCGATTTCAAGGACGTGCGCGTGCCGGTGTCGAACATCCTGCTCGGCGAAGGGCGCGGCTTCGAGATCGCCCAGGGGCGGCTCGGGCCGGGCCGCATCCATCACTGCATGCGCACGATCGGGCTCGCGGAGCGCACGCTCGAATCCATGTGCCAGCGCGCGATGTCGCGCACGGCCTTCGGCAAGCCCATCGTGGACCAGGGCGTGACGCGGCAATGGATCGCCGAGTCGCGCATGGAGATCGACCAGTCGCGTCTGCTCACGCTCTACGCCGCGCACATGATGGACACGGTCGGCAACAAGGAAGCGCGCCGCGAGATCGCCATGATCAAGGTGGTGGCGCCGAAGATGGCGCAGAAGCTGGTCGACCGCGCGATCCAGGTGCATGGCGGCGGCGGCGTGTCGCAGGACTTCCACCTCGCCTACGCATACGCGCGCACGCGCACGATGCGGATCGTGGACGGCCCCGACGCGGTGCACGAGGAAGCGGTCGCGCGGCTGGAATTGCGCAAGTACCAGGACCAGAGCCAGAAGAAGAAGTGATCTTTCTTATCCCTCCCCTGAAAGTGGAGGGTCGGCGCGAAGCGCCGGGGTGGGGTCATTCTATGCGAGGTACCCCACCCGTCCGCCGCTTCGCGGCGTCCACCCTCCCCGCTTCGCGGGGAGGGATAAGAGCGGCGCCGGTCCGCGCTACGCGATCGTCACCCCGCCATCCGCGACGATCACCTGACCGGTGATGAAGCTCGCGGCGGGACCGGCGAGGAACGCCGCCACGCCGCCGATTTCGTCCGGCATGCCGATGCGCCGCAGCGGCGTCACTGCATTGCGGCGCTTGACCATCTCCTCGTTCTCCCACAGCGCCTTGGCAAAGTCCGTCTTCACCAGCCCCGGCGCGACGCAATTCACGCGCACCTTCTTCGGCCCCCATTCGCAGGCGAGATTGCGCGCCAGCGCGAAGTCCGCGGCTTTCGAGATGCCGTAGGCGCCCAGCACCTCGGTTCCGCGGATGCCGCCGATCGACGAGATGATGATCACCGAGCCGCCGCCGCGCGCGACCATGTTGGGGATCGCCAGATTGCAGAGCCACAGATTGCTCTTGATGTTCGACGCCATGATCTTGTCGAACGCCTCGTCGGAAATGCCGCCGAGCGGACCGTAATACGGGTTCACGGCCGCGTTGCAGACGAGGATGTCGATGCCGCCATACTGCTTGATCGTGCCGGCGACCAGCGCCTCGACCTCGGGCTTGCGCGAGATGTTGCAGGGGATGACGGTCGCGTCGCCGCCGTTCTTCTTGATGCCGGCGGCGACCTCCTCGCAGGCGTCGGCCTTGCGGCTCGAGACCACCACCTTGGAGCCGAGCTGGGCGCAATGCTCGGCGATCGAGCGGCCGATGCCGCGGCTCGAACCGGTGACGATCGCGACCTTGTTGTCGAGCCCGAACGGCGACGGCATGGCGTTCTCCCGTGTTGTTGGGACCATTGGTACACGCCGTGCGGCGGCGGACAAGATGAGAGGTTTCGCGAGGCGGAAGGTTCGCGCCGCTGTCATTCCGCAAGCCGCGAAGCGGCTGTCCGGAATCCGTAACCACGAAACGCCCGCTATCGTAAGACTCCTGGTTATGGATTCCGGGCTCGCGCTTCCGCGCGCCCCGGAATGACAACCAAGAGAGCTACGAATAACGATCGTTCAATTGCGGTCGATAGTGCGGTAACATCGTGGTCAATTGGCGCGGAAGCCAAACGGAGGATCCTCATGCGTGGATGGTTGGCGGCCGGCGTCGCGGCGCTGTCGATGGCATTCGTCACGGCTGCGGAGGCGCAAAAGCCCGAACTTATCAAGGTGCGCCTCGCAGTCGGCGGCAAGTCGTCGCTTTATTATCTGCCGCTCACCGTCACCGAACGCCTCGGCTATTTCAAGGACGCCGGTCTTGACGTCGAAATCTCGGACTTCGCGG
>JAXDNZ010000096.1:0-3294 GCA_034669185.1 Hyphomicrobiales bacterium | reverse complement strand
CGACGGCGGTGCTGGAAGCGATAGAGCGGCCCGCTGCGCCGCCTTTGTCGCTCGCTTCGATCTCCTCGGTCCATTGGTCGGATGGCGGACTTCTCGATCTGCTCAAAATCCAGGACGCGTTGCGGCGGCACGGCGCGGCGCTGCTCGTCGATGCCACACATAGTGTCGGCGTCATTGCGACCGACGTCAGGGCGCTCGATCCCGATTTTCTGATCTTCCCGACCTACAAATGGGTGCTCGGTCCGTACGGCCGTGCCTTCGTGTATGTCGCCAAGCGTCACCAAAACGGCGTGCCTCTGGAGCAAACGTCATTCGGACGGCGCAACGTCAAGGCTGAGAACGCGGTTTACCTCGCCGATACGCGCTACCTCGCCGATGCACGACGCTATGACATGGGCGAACGCGACCATTTCATCTCGATGGAAATGGCGGCGATCGGCATGGAGCTGATGGCGTCCTGGGGCGCGCCCGCTGTCGTCGAGCGGCTGACCGCGTTGACGCGCCGGATATCGGACGGATTGGCCGGTGTGAATGTGCGGCTTCCTGACGAACGCGTCCGTGCTCCGCATATTTTGAGCCTTGGTCTTTCGGGTGACGTGCTGGCTGGTCTCATCCCGGCGCTTGCGTCCCGGCAGATCTACGTCGCGGCCCGCCTCGGGCGCATGCGCGTATCCCCGCACGTCTACAATGACGAGGCCGACGTCGATCGGTTCGTTGCCGCCATGAGAAGCGCGCTGGCCTGAGCGCCGGAGCGCGGAGGGAGAAGCCGATGCCCGCCTTCATTTGCACGACCTGCGGCACCCAATATCCGCCGGCCGACACCGCACCCGCGAGCTGCGCGATCTGCGACGACGAACGTCAGTATGTCGGGCTCGCCAGCCAGGGGTGGACGACCCAGGAAAAACTCGCTCTCACGCACGTCAACGCGTGGCACGAATACGATCCGGGCATCCTCGGCATCGGGACGCAGCCTCGCTTCGCCATCGGACAACGGGCGGTGCTGCTCCGCACCGCGCACGGCAACGTCCTGTGGGATTGCGTCTCGCTGCTCGATGCCGCGACGGTGACGCTGATCAAGTCGCTCGGCGGCATCCGCGCCATGGCGATATCCCACCCGCACTTCTATACGAGCATGGCCGAGTGGAGCCGCGCATTCGACGTACCGGTCCATCTGCATGCGGCGGATCGCGCGTGGATCGCGCGCTCCGATGGACAGATCGAGCTGTGGGAGGGGGAAACGCTCGCACTTCTCCCCAACGTGACGCTGATCCGCGGCGGAGGTCACTTCCCGGGATCGAGCATGCTGCACTGGGCGGAAGGCGCCGGCGGACGCGGCATCCTGTGCGCGTCGGATACGGCCTACGTCGCGGCGGACAGACGGCATGTCAGCTTCATGCGCAGCTACCCCAACCTGCTGCCGTTGCCGGCGCGAAACGTGAAGACAATCGCGGCCGCGCTCGCGCCCTTTGCGTTCGACATGATGTTCGGGAATTTCTTCGAAAGCGTCATCCGTACCGGGGCCAAGGAGGCGGTCCAGCGCTCGGCCGCGCGCTATCTCGCGGCGATTGCCCCGGACGCGGCCTTCTGAATCCGCCAGACTTTTGAGGCAAGAACCGGCTTCGGAAAGATCATGCGGCAAGGCAGGAACTCATGACCGTCACGATCGCGCGCGTCGAAACCATCGCACTGCGCATTCCTTACGATCACTGGGCGCCGAAGCCGACATTCGGGGGAATCGAGCGCAGCACGCTGGATTGTCTGCTGGTGCGTGTTGCCGCGAGCAACGGGCTTGTGGGGTGGGGCGAAGCCTTCTGGGGCGGCTGGCAGGCGACGCAGGCCGCGCTCGAGCATTGGATAGCGCCGCTTGCGCTGGGTCAGGACATTGCTGATGTCGCCATGACGGCGCGTTTCGAGCGCGCTCTGCATAATTTCGGTCGGAGCGGCCCGTACATCTATGCGCTCGCGGGCCTCGACATCGCGCTTTGGGATTTGCGCGGCAAGCTCGAAGGCGTACCGGTCCATGCATTGCTCGGCGCCAGGAAGCGCGGCCGCGTCGAGGTCTATGCATCGCTGCTCGCCTATGGCGGCAATATCGAGAACGTCAAGCGCAATACGGCACGCGCGTTGGAGCGCGGCTATCGCCACATCAAGCTGCACGAAAAAACGACCGAAGCCGTCGCGGCGTCGCGCGAGGCGGCAGGGCCCGACATCCCGATCATGGTCGACACCAATTGCGCATGGTTGCCCGATGCCGCGCATGACGCCGTGATGGCGATGAAGCCGTACGACCCGCTCTGGGTCGAAGAACCGATCTGGCCGCCGGAGGACTTCGACGCGATGGCGAAGCTGCGCGAGGCGACCGGCGTGCCGCTGGCGGCCGGGGAAAACGCAACCGGCACGCTCGATTTCGCGAGGATGGTCGGGGCCGGCGCGGTCGATTACGTACAGCCGAGCGCGGTGAAGAACGGCATCACGGCGCAGTGGGAGATTTGCCGGACAGCCGAGGCGGGCGGCGTCACCTGCGTGCCCCATTCTCCCTACTTCGGGCCCGGCTACCTCGCGACGCTGCACATCCTCGCCGCAAAGCAGAAGGAGGTGCCGCTGGAGCGCTTCTTCTGCGATCTCGGCCATATGCCTTACGGCCACAGCGTTCCGATCGAGAACGGCTGGGTGCAGATCCCCGACCGGCCCGGCCTCGGTCCCGGTCCGGACGAGGAACTGATGCGCTTTCGCGCGTGATGCAGCCGTGGAATAAAGGCGGCATCCAAAATCCAAGCTTCAGGGAGAAAAGCCAATGAGCGTCACACGTCACGAGACCGGCCCGCGCATGAGCCAGATCGTCATCCATGGCAACACGGTGTATCTCGCGGGCGTGGTGGCGCGCAACGCATCCGGCAAGAGCATGACCGAGCAGACCAAGGATGTGCTCGCGACCATCGACGGCTACCTGAAACAGGCCGGCACCGACAAGTCGAAGCTGCTGTCAGCCAATATCTGGATTACCGACATGGCGAAGTTCGCCGAGATGAACGCCGTGTGGGACGCCTGGGTGTCGCCGGGCCACACGCCCGCGCGCGCGACCGTCGAGGCCGGGCTCGCCGCGCCCGGCTATCACGTCGAGATCATGGTGGTGGCGGCCAAGTAGGCCGCCCCCGATCCGTCCTACGGCGAATTCGGGAACAGGACGACCTCAGCGCGGCGAGGCGGAAGCCGGCCTTGGCGAGCTGTGCGCTCGCCGTCTTCTGCGCCCATTCGTGGTAGGCTGGGTCGATCGTCGTCTTCCAGACGCAGCTG
>JAXDNZ010000095.1:0-2713 GCA_034669185.1 Hyphomicrobiales bacterium | reverse complement strand
GGTCCTGGTGGCCGTTCAGCCAGGCCATGAACACCACGCCGGTCTTATAGAAGCGCGTCGGCGCTTTGAAGATGTGGCGGGACAGCGGAACCGTTGGCGCCAGCACTTCGTGGTACTTCGAATCCTGGTTTTCGGAAAGAAAAGACAATGCCTGGGACGCGGCCGGCGCAATCGAGTCAAAAATCCCGAGCAGCGCATCCGAATAGCCGTGCTCGTCGCCCGCGATCAGCTCCGCATAGTTGAAATCGTCGCCGGTGTACATGCGCACGCCCGCCGGCAGGCGCCGGCGCATGGCAATCTCCTTGTCTTTGGAGAGCAGCGAGATCTTGACGCCGTCGATCTTGGCGGCATGCTCTTTCAGGACGCCGAGACAGGTGTCCATCGCCGCCATGTGGTCGGCATTGCCCCAATAGCCGGCCAGCGCCGGATCGAACATCTCGCCGAGCCAGTGGATGATCACCGGCTGCTTCACCTGCCGCAGGATGCGGCCATAGACGCGCGCGTAGTCCTCCGGGCTCTGCGCGGCGCGCGCGAGCGCGCGGCTCGCCATCACGATGAGCTGGCCGCCCATGCCTTCGATTGCTTCGATCTGCTCTTCATAGGCGCGGATGATGTCGTCGAGGGTCACGCGGGCATTGGCGTCGAGATGGTCGGTGCCGGCGCCGCAGGCGATCTTGACGCCGGGGCGGGCCTTTGCGGCTTCGAGCGCGCGACGGATCAATTCCTTGGCGCCGTTCCAGTCGAGGCCCATGCCGCGTTGCGCGGTATCCATCGCCTCCGCGACGCCGAGGCCGAGATCCCAGAGGTACTCGCGGAACGCGATCGTCTTGTCCCAGTCGACCGCGGCGTCGAGCCACGGATCGTTGTCGGCGAGCGGGTCGGCCACCACGTGCGCGGCCGCGTAGGCGACACGGTTGAAGTGTGGAGCGGCGCCGTTGTGCGGCAGCACGGTCGGCTCGCCGGTGGTGTAAGGCGCGAAGCTGCGATCCTTGGTGGGGAGATTGAGAGTGGCCATCGTATTGGTCTTTCTCTGCCGCCTATCTCGAGTCGTCATCCCGGCCGAGCGCGAAGCGCGAAAGCCGGGATCCATAACCCCAAATCTCTCGATTGATCGATAGTGTCATGGTTATGGCTCCCGGGTCTCGCTGCGCGCGCCCGGACGGAGTTGAGTGTGCGCGTGCATCAGCGCTTCCTCAGTCAAATATTCAGCGCCGGAACGTCGAGCCAGCGCCGTTCGGCCCAGCTCTTCAGGCCCAGTTCGGCGAGCTGAACGCCCTTGGCGCCCTCGGTGAGATCGAATTTCCACGGCGTGCCCGCAACCACGTGGCGGATGAAATCCTCCCACTGGATCTTGAAGCCGTTCTCGTAGGTGATGTTGTCGGGCACTTCTTCCCACTGATCGAGGAAGTTCATCGTCTGCGGCACATCTGGATTCCATACCGGGCGCGGCGTGTTCACGCGCGATTGCGTGACGCAGCCTGTCAGCCCGGCGACCGCCGAACCATGCGTACCATCGACATGGAACGTGACCAGATCTTCGCGCCGCAACCGCGTCGCCCAGGACGAATTGATCTGCGCGATCACGCCGCCTTCGAGCTGGAAGGTCGCATAGGCGGCATCGTCGGTGTCGGCCGTGTAGGTTTTGCCGTTCTCGTCAACGCGGCTCGGGATGTGCGTTGCGCCGAGGCAGCTCACCGCCTTGACCGCGCCAAACAGGTTGTCGAGCACGTACCGCCAGTGGCACAGCATATCGAGGATGATGCCGCCGCCCTCGTCCTTCTTGTAGTTCCAGCTCGGGCGCTGCGCCGGCTGGCCCCAGTCACCCTCGAACACCCAGTAGCCGAACTCGCCGCGAACGCTCAGCATCCGCCCGAAGAAGCCGGCATCGCGCAGCATCTTGATCTTGCGCAGGCCGGGCAGGAACAACTTGTCCTGCACCACGCCGTTCTTGATGCCGCGCTGCTTGGCGAGCTTGGCGATCGCGACCGCCTTCTCAAGCGAGTCGGCGACCGGTTTTTCGCAATAGACGTGCTTGCCGGCTTCGATCGCCTGGGTGACGAGATCGGCGCGCATCTGCGTGGTCGCGGCATCGAAGAACACGGTGTCGTTGGGGTTTTTCAGCGCGGCTGCGAGATCGGTGGTGTGGCGGGCGATACCATGTTGCTTGGCGAGCGCGGCAATCTTCTCGGCGTTGCGGCCGATCAGGATCGGATCGGGCATCACGCGGTCGCCATTGGGCAACGCGACGCCGCCCTGCTCGCGAATGGCGAGAATGGAGCGCACGAGGTGCTGGTTCAGCCCCATGCGTCCGGTGACGCCGTTCATGATGATGCCGAGCGTCCGCGTCGCCACACCATTCCTCCCGCTTTTGTTCGTTGTTCAAGCGCTACCGGCGTGCCGCGATACCGTCAAGTCACGTCGTTGATGCCGAGACGCGTCAGGCGCGTGGCTCTGCCGCGGTTCACAGCTTCGGGCGGAATGCGCCCGGCGACGAGATCGGCGACCTGTCGAACGGTGTCGAACGCCTGATGCTCGATCGCGTCCGGCGTCAGCCCGGCGGTGTGCGGCGTCGCGATCACGTCGGCGCGGCTTGCGAGATTGAGTGAAGGCTTCTGATCGAAGGCGCGGCCTACGTCCATCGCGGCTCCGGCGATCTGCTTTTTCTCGAGGGCGGCCAGCAGCGCGGTTTCGTCCACAAGATTGCCGCGCGACA
>JAXDNZ010000094.1:0-3144 GCA_034669185.1 Hyphomicrobiales bacterium | reverse complement strand
TCGGTCGCGCTGCCGGGGGTGAATCCGACCACGATGCGGATCGTGCGGTCCGGGTAGGTCGTCTGCGCACGCGCGTCGCCCGCGGCCAGCAGCGACAACGCAATGAGCGCACCCCGGATGATTTTCATCGCCGCCGCCTCCCCGCTAGTCGCTGGCTCTGATCCCGGCGTCCTTGATCACCTTCGCCCAATAGGGAATTTCCCTTTTTATGACGTCGGCAAATTCCGCGGACGAGCCGCCGAGCACGTCGAGGCCGAAGTCCTCGAGCCGCTTGCGCGCGTCCGGCATCGCGAGCGCCTTGACGGTCTCGCCGTACAGCTTGTCGAGGATCGGCTGCGGCGTGCCGGCCGGCGCCATCAGGCCGAACCACGGCACCGCCTCGTATCCGGGGAAGCCCATCTCCGCCATCGTCGGCAGGTCGGGCACGAGCGCGGAGCGCTTGCTCGACGTCACCGCGAAGGCGCGCAGCTTTCCTTCTTTCACCAGCGGCGCCGCGTTGACGATGTTGAGGAATGCCATCGTGATGCGCCCGGCGAGCAGGTCCGGCAGCACTGCGGTGGATCCGCGATACGCAACGGGCTGGATGCTAAGCTTCGCCATCGACTTGAACAGCTCGGCCGCAAGGTGCTGCGAGGAGCCGATGCCGGTGTGGCCGTAGGTCAGCTCGGCCGGCCGCGCGCGTGCAAGAGCAACCAGGTCCGGCAGGCTCCGCGCCGCGACCTCGGGATGCACGACGAGAAGGTTCGTGGCGACGAAGACCCGCGCGATCGGCGCGAAATCCTTTATCGGGTCATAGGGCAGCTTGTCATAGAGGCTTGGACCGATGACCAGTGAGCCGTTGCCGCACATCACCAGCGTATAGCCGTCCGGCGCAGACTTCGCGACGCGATCGCAGGCGATGTTGCCGTTCGCGCCGGAGATGTTCTCGACCACGACCGGCTTGCCGAGGCTCGTGCTCAGCTTGTCCGCCAGCACACGCGCCGCGACGTCGGGCGCGGTGCCGGCCGGAAAGCCAACCAGGATGCGCACGGTCTGTTCCGGGTAGTTCGACTGCGCCAGGGCGCTGCCGGTGAGCAACGCCAATGCGGCGATGAGCGCGCCGACCGCTTTCATCATCCCGTCCCCTTGGCGGTTACTCCGCCTTGATCCCCGCCGCCTTGATGATCGGCCACCACTTCTCGATCTCGGCCTTCTGATAGGCGCCGAGCGCCTGCGGCGTCTGCTGTTCGCGCGGCGGGATCTCAAGACCCACGTCGGCGAGCCGCCGCCGCACGGTCGGATCGGCCAGCGCTTCCACCACGGCGGCATTAAGCCTCGCGATCACGTCCATCGGCGTGCCCTTTGGGGCCCAGAGCGCCGACCAGAGCGAGACGTGAAATCCTGCCAGTCCGGCCTCGTCGGTCGTCGGAATGTCGGGCGCGGCGGCGAGCCGCTTCTCCGCGCTGATCCCGTAGGCCTTGATCTTGCCGGCCTGCACCTGCGAGAGCGAATTCGACGCCTGATCGACGATCATATCGATCTGCCCCGCCACAAGGTCCTGCAACGCGGGCCCGGTGCCGCGATAGGGTACGAAATTGAGCTGCACCTTGGTGAGATTCTGAAAATACACGCCGGCGAAATGCGAAGCTGAACCGACTCCCGCGGTACCCGCCGCGACCTTGCCGGGATTTGCCTTGAGCCACTCGATCAATTCGCGCAGGTCCTTCGGCGGCACCGCGTTTTTGGTCACGATCATCATCGGATTGCTGGCCAGCAGCGCGATCGGCTCGAAGTCGTTGAGCAAGTCGTACTGCAGCGGATAGATCGCGCCGTTGACCACGTGCGTGCCGGTATGGCCAAGGCTAAGCGTGTAGCCGTCCGGAGGCGAGCGCACCGCGCGGCCGACGCCGATCGAGCCGCCTGCGCCGGTCACGTTCTCGATCAGGATCGATTGGCCGAGCGAGACTCGCATCCGCTCTGCAAGCGAGCGCGCGAGCGCGTCGGTCGGTCCACCGGCTGAGAACGGTACGATGATCGTGATCGGGCGCGACGGATAGGACTGCGCCTGCGCGGCGCCGGTCAGCCCCAGCGCGACCGCCAGAGCCAGCGCGAAACTCAGCTTTCTCATGCGTCCCCTCGGATCATTTTGTTTATTGGCCCCAGTCTGACGCAAGTGGCCCAAGCCCGCCACCGTTAACCACTCGTTAACCATAATTCACGCCTTTGCCTTTATTTCCCAATAGCTTCGCCACGGTTGGCGGCGATGTTCGACGTTGGGAACACGGGCGCGGTGGAATGGTTTGGATGCAGGACTTCAGAGAGCGACAATGTTCAAACATGCCACTCCACCCGCAGGCTTCGCGGCGGCGCCCGCCCGCGAGCGCGCGCCACACGGGCACACGCTGCCCGTGCTGATCGCGACCGCGGCGCTGCTCCTCTCCACCGCCGTGATGCTGACCGTCATGATGAACGCCGCCCGCGCCGCGCATCTTTTTTGATAGCTTCGCGTTGACGGTTCTGTCGTCAACGGAAGGATCGTTCTCATGACATCGCGGATCTGGATCGCGGCGGTGCTCGCGCTCGGCGCGGCGCCCGCGGCAGCGCAGACCTTTCCGTCGAGCGCGGGCACGCTCAACGTCGAGACGGTCGCCCGCGGGCTCGACCATCCCTGGAGCATCGCGTTCCTGCCCGGCGGGCGCATGCTCGTGACCGAGCGTCCCGGCCGCCTGCGCATCGTCGCGCGCGACGGCAAGCTCTCGCCGCCAGTCGCCGGCGTGCCGAAGGTGATGGCCTCCGGCCAGGGCGGACTGCACGACGTCGCACTCGACCGCGACTTCGCCACCAACAAGACGGTCTACTTCTGCTTCGCCGAACCCGCACAGGGCGGCGGCCGCACCGCGCTCGCACGGGCGCGTCTGACCGACGACGACGAGATACCGAAACTGGACGAGATGAAAGTGATCTTCCGTCAGGAGGGTCCGCTCTCGAGCGGCAATCATTACGGCTGCCGCATCGTGCAGGGACGCGATGGCAATCTCTGGCTCACGATGGGCGATCACTTCGTCTATCGCGTCGAGGCGCAGAACCTGGCCAACCACATCGGCAAGATCGTGCGCCTGACGCCTGACGGCGCGGTGCCGCCGGACAATCCTTTCGTCGGCCGCA
>JAXDNZ010000093.1:0-3904 GCA_034669185.1 Hyphomicrobiales bacterium | reverse complement strand
CGAATGGCGCGCATATCGGCGCGCCCGACATGTTGAAGAACTCCACCAAGGAGATCATCGCAGGCGTGATGACGATCGTCGGCAACTGGCCCGGCAAAGGGCACGAGAAACTATCCGAAGAATTCGTGAAGAAGACCGGCGAACCCTGGATGACGCAGGACTCGCTTTCGACCTATGGCGACATATGGATCCTGAAGGAAGCGCTGGAGAAGGCCGGCATCGCGGACAAGAAGAAGGTTGCGGAAGCAATCCGCACGATGGATGGCCGCGACGGCTCGGCGAAGTTCTTCCCCGGCGGGCGCATGAAGTTCGACGAGGCGGGGCGGCGCGTCGACGCCGATCTCGTCATCGTGCAGTGGCAGAATGGCGTGCCGGTGACGGTCTATCCGGAGGCGTCGGCGGTCGCGAAGCCGATCTGGCCGAAGCAGTAGGCTTTCTCTCCCCGCACGCGGGAGAGATGAAGAAAGGAGAGTGCGCGGCGGGGCCTTACGCCGCCACGTGATCGAGCGCCTGCAACAGATACGGCCGGAATCCCGGATAGTTTTCGATCATGGGGAAGTGCCCCATCCCCTTCATGATCGTGAGACGCGAGCCTGGAATGCTCGCCGCCACCGCCTCGCTCATCGCGGGCGTGCAGGAGTAATCGTATTCACCGGTGAGCAGCGCCACCTTGCAGCGGTTGGTATCGATGCGCTCGACGTCCGCGCGCCCGTCCCAATCATTGCTGTAGAAGTGCACGTCGCCCTGATACACGCCCGGGCCCGACTGGCTGTAGTACCACCAGTTCTCGCGCCGGCTCTGTTCCGGCGAAGACGGCGCGTTGAGGCCGTAGGTGTAGCTCGCCGCCAGCTCGCCGCCGTGAATCGCGGGGTGATGCAGGAGCTCATTGTAGCGCCCCGGCGCGTAGGCCGAGCTTTCGAGCCCGACGATGCCGGCGAGCTCGTCCTGATATTCGGCCGCGACCTTCAGCACGATCGCGCCGCCCATCGAGCAGCCCATCACCACCGGCCGCACCAGCCCGAGCCGCAGCCACACCGCGCGGATCATCGCGAGATAACTGGCCGTCGTCAGACGATATTTCTTCAGCCACCAGCCGTCGGCCGGCGTCGAGCGGCCGTGATACGGCAAGTCGAAGGCGATGACCCGAAACCTGTCGGTCACATCCTTGTCGTTGAGTACGTGGCGGTACTGCCGCGAGTCCGCGCCCGCGGTGTGCAGGCACAGCAGCGGTACGCCCTGCCCCGCCTCCTCGATGTGCACGCGATAGGCCGCGCCTCCGATGTCGACCGACAGATAGCGCCCGATGATCGGTTCGAACCCGATGTCCTCAGACATTCGGCGCTCCCGTCTCACGCATGATATTCATCATCCGATGCAATGCGCGCGCATTCTGCATGGCGATCAGGCTGTCGCCTTCGAGCACGAATTCCGGCACGCGCATCAGCATCGCGAAGAAATCGTGAAACAACGGCGGCGGATCGGCGCTGAGAAACTTGCGCCACACCGCGACCGGCGCGCGGAAGCCGAACGGCATGCGCGTATCGAGCTTCGGCGCCACGATATCGACGATTTGGCCCTTTTCCACCTTCAGCGCATAGCGGGCATCGCCGAAGGTGAGCGCGAACGTGGTTGTGAACCAGTCGCCGATGACCTTTAATTCGGGATCGTCGTTCACCCGTTCGCGGTAGCGCGCAAGCCAGGCGGCTCCCGGATAATCGCTCATCACGCGTCTCCCCAATCCAACAAGCAGGAGGAAACTACCAATGGACAAGGCAACATACGAGACCGGACTGAGGATTCGTAGCGAGGTGCTCGGCAAGGAATACGTCGACAATTCGATGAAGTCGGCCGACGACTTCAACAAGCCGTTCCAGGAGTTTGTCACCGAATATTGCTGGGGCGCCGGATGGGGACGGCCGGGTCTCTCCAAGAAAGAGCGCAGCATGCTCAACCTGGCGATGATCTCGATCCTCAACCGGCCGCACGAATTGAAACTGCACATCCGCGGCGCGCTGACCAACGGGCTGACCAAGGACCAGATCCGCGAGATCTTCATGCAGGTCGCGATCTATGCGGGCGTGCCCGCCGGGGTCGATGCGTTCCGCCAGGCGCGCGAGGTGTTCGCCGAGAAGAAGTGAGGGGCACGTACCCTCTGGGCGAGGGTGGTCGGCGGAAGCCGACCGGGTGGAGTCTTACAGTGAGGACCGCCCGTCCGCGCGTACGCACGCCGTCCACCCTCCCCGCTGCGCGCGGAGGGATAAGCAAGAACGGGAGGAACCAATGTCCGACGACGTCCACGAAATCTACGCGATCAAATACGGCCGCCACGACCGGCCGAAGGCCGAGAACTACATCGGCGGCAACGATCCGCACGACGTGCGCGAGCCGATCGACTACTACGTCTGGGCCATTACCGGGCCGTCCGGCACCTTTGTGGTCGATACCGGCTTCGACGCCGCGATGGCAAAGAAGCGCGGCCGGACGATCGAGAAGCCGATCGACGAAGGGTTGAAGGCGCTCGACATCGCGCCGGACAGCATCAAGAACGTCATCGTCAGCCATCTGCATTACGATCATTGCGGCAACTACGATACGTTCCCGAACGCCCGCTTCCACCTCCAGGACACGGAGATGGCTTACGCGACCGGCCGCTGCATGTGCCACCAGCACCTGCGCATCCCGTTCGAGGAAGAGGATGTGGTCGCGATGGTGCGCAAGGTGTTCGCAGGCCGCGTCACCTTTCACGACGGCGTCGATGAGATCGCGCCCGGCATCACGGTGCACAAGATCGGCGGGCACTCGAAGGGGCTGCAATGCGTGCGCGTGAAGAGCAAGCGCGGCGACGTGATCCTCGCCTCGGACACCGCCCACCTTTATGCCCACCTCAACGAAGGCCGCGTGTTCCCCATCACTTACAATGTAGGCGAGGTGCTGGACGGCTACGAAACCATGAAGCGGCTCGCGCCCTCGCCGAACCACATCGTGCCGGGGCACGATCCACTGGTGCTGAAATATTATCCGGCAGCGCGACCCGGGTTGGAGGGCTGGATCGCGCGGCTCGACGTCGATCCGAAGATGCCCTGAACCTGACAATCCAGCGGTCGGCGTCGCGGCGAAAAGTCCTTTTGCGCGGGCGACACACTATGGTTTGATGGAGTGTCGACAATTCGCGGCCGAAAGTCCGGCGGCGGCCAGACAACGAAAACAAAGACTTCCAGCGGGAGGAAATCATGTCGTTCCATAAGCCCACGCGCCGGCGCGTGCTCGGCTACGGCGCCGCCGGCGTCGCTGCCTTCGGCATGCCGTCAGTCGCGCGCGCGCAAAGTCAGGTCGTGCGCATCGGCCTGCCGACCAAGACATACTATCCAACCATCATCGCCGAGACCGCGGTGCGCCAGAAGCTGTTCGAGAAGGAAGGCATCAAGGCGGAGCTGACGATCTATCGCGGCGGGGCGGAAGGCTACGAGGCGATGGCAGCAGGCGCGGCCGACGTGATCATGAACTCCGCCTCGTCGGTCGCGGCAGGCATTAAGAAAGGCGTGATGGCGAAGAACGTCGCCGGCGCGGCGCTCGGCTATTACGGCTGGCATCTCGTGGTGAAGACGGACTCGCCCATCAAGGATCCGGGCGAGCTCGCCGGCAAGAAAGTCGGCATCACGTCGGCCGGCTCCGGCACCGACATACTGGCGTTGTGGACGCAGGCCGACCGCAAGATCGCCTTCACGCGCGTGCCGCTCGGCGGCGGCGGCCTGGTGCCGAACCTGCTGACCGGCAACATCGATGCGACCGTCCTCTACTCGCCGCTGACCTACAAGATGTTCCTCGACAAGCAGGCGCGCAGCCTGATCGACTTCGGCGCGGCGGTGCCGCCGAACATGACGGGCGCCTGGATGGCAACCGACAA
>JAXDNZ010000092.1:0-17126 GCA_034669185.1 Hyphomicrobiales bacterium | reverse complement strand
AGGAAGTGATCGAGTTCAATCCGGTCATCATCGCCGAATCAACCACCACGCTGAAGCGACTCTCGGTCAGCGAGGCGGTCATGGAACTCGATATGACCGGCGCGCCGGTCGTCGTGTTTCATCACGCGAGCCATGGCCGTGTAAACCTGGTCTATCGCCGGGGCGACGGTCAGGTCGGCTGGATCGACCCGCCGGCGCATGCTGGTCGCGCGCCTGACGCCCATTGACGCGGTTCCGCGCGCGCTATAAACCGCCGCCTTCCCCATCAACCAGCACGCAAACTCACCCGGACCGGTTGCAATGCCGCTCACCGACCTTGTCGCGCCGAACGCGATCGTTCCGGCGCTCAAAGTGAACGGCAAGAAGCAGGCGATCCAGGAGCTTGCCGCCAAGGCGGCGAAGCTGTCGGGCCAGAACGAGCGCGTGATCTTCGACACGCTGATGCAGCGCGAGAAGCTTGGGAGCACCGGCGTCGGCAACGGCATCGCGATCCCGCACGGTAAGCTGCCCAAGCTGGAAAGGCTGTTCGGTCTGTTCGCGCGGCTCGACCGCGGGATCGACTTCGAGGCTCTCGACGGCCAGCCGGTCGACCTGATCTTTCTGTTGCTCGCGCCGGAAGGTGCAGGCGCCGATCATCTGAAAGCCCTGGCGCGCGTGGCGCGCCTTCTGCGCGATGGCGACGTGGTGCGCAAGCTGCGCGATTCGCGCGACGCCGACGCGCTCTATGCCGTCCTGGCGACGCCGTCGTCGGAAGCGGCCTGACGCTGGACTTCTGATAATCGGCCGGGCGAGAGTTGCCGGCTGCGAAAGCGGCTGGCCACGCGTGCGCAAAGAAACATTGGGGGAGGGTTCGCATGCCAGGCGTATCGAGACGCGCCGTCACGCTGGGACTTGGTGCGCTGGGGCTCAACCTCCCGGCGCGCGCCCAAAGTGGTTACCCGAACCGCCCGGTCACGATCATCGTATCGCTTGCCGCCGGCAGCGGCATGGACGTGCTGGTGCGGCTGTATGCCGACCGGCTCTCGCAGACACTCGGCAAGCCGGTGATCGTGGAAAACCGCCCCGGCGCGTCACTGATGCTTGCCGCGAACGCGGTCGCGCAAGCCCCGCCCGATGGCCACACGCTGCTCGTCTCCACGTCATCCGCAATGGCGATCAATCTGACGCTGTTCAGGCAGGTCAATTACGATCCGGATCGCGACTTCGTGCCGATTTCGCTGTACGTGAAGTCACCGTTCATCCTGGTGGTAAATCCGGATCTGCCGGCAAGGTCGGTTCCCGATCTGATCAAGTACGTGAAGGAAAACCAGGGCAGGCTCAGCTATTCGTCGCCCGGCGCGGGCGTCGCGCAACACCTGTCGATGGAGTTCATGAAGAGCCGTTTCGGCCTGGAGATCACCCATGTGCCGTACCGCGCCACGCCACAGTCGATCCAGGACATCGCCGCCGGCCACATCGCGATGGGTTGGGCGGAAGCCGGTGCCTCGCTGCCACTGATCAAGGACGGCAAGCTGCGCGCGCTCGCGGTCTCATCGACGACGCGGCTGCCGCTGCTTCCCGAGGTGGCGCCCTTGGCCGAAGCCGCGCCCGCGCCGGGCTTCGAGGCGGTGTCGTGGCACATGCTGCTCGCGCCCGCGAAAACGCCGCGCGACATCGTCGACCGGCTGCATGACGAGATGAAGCGCATCCTCGCCGAGCCTGACCTCAAGCAGAAAATCGAGACGATCGGGCTGATCCCGTTCGATACGCCGTCGGTCGAAGACCTGCGCGCCTATCGGCGGGCCGAGCAGGAGAAGTGGGGCGAGCTGGTGAAAAAGCTCGGGCTGGAGGGGTCGCAGTGACTTTGTGTCCCGCACGCGATGCAACACGAAGTGGTGCATCCCAGATGCGGGACCCCGGTTTGCCTGATTTTTAGGAAGGCACCGGGGTCCCGGGTCTGCAGCGCATCATTTCATGCTGCGCTGCGCCCGGGACACCACATTCAGTGCACGCTCACGGTCTCGAGCTCATGGCTCCAGGCGTTGGCAATGGCCGCCTCGCGGCTGTCGGTGAGCATGATCGGCGTGCCGTCGGCCGCGTGCAGCGCGTAGAGCAGCGAGCCGGACGGAAGCTCCGGCGCTTGCGGGAAGAACTTCTGCACGTCCTCGGAGCGGATGGTCTTGACGTAGGCGAGCTTGCCGCCGCCGAGCACCGCGAGCGCTTCCGGCGAGATTGCGTGGGTCGTCATCGTATTCATGGCCCTCGACTCCTTTCCGTCGATGCCTTGCCCGTCACTCATCGTTCCTGATGGCGACCGTCCGGACCACGCGCTCCGGTTCGGGGCGCGCGAGGTCGATCGACAACAGGCCGTTCTTCAAATCCGCTCCGAGAACCTCGATACCCTCAGCCAGCACGAACACCCGCTGGAACTGACGCGCCGCGATGCCGCGGTGGAGGTATTCCCGGGTCTTGTCGTCCTGCTGCCGGCCGCGGATCACCAACTGGCTCTCCTCGACCGACACGTCGAGCTGGTCGCGGGTGAAGCCGGCGACCGCCAACGTGATGCGCAGGCGCTCCGGATCGCGCTCGTCGCGCGGCAACCGCTCGATGTTGTAGGGCGGATAGCCGTCGGCCGCTTTGGTTACGCGGTCGAGGACGCGTTCGATCTCGTCAAACCCGAGCAGGAACGGACTTGATAGTGACGGAACTCGGGACATTACTGTCAAAGTCCTCCTTCGAGCGACTTTGAGAGGCCCGTGAGGCGCCTCTGCCGGCGCGGATCGGCACACTGCCGCGTCCGGTCCGGTTAGAACAAATATGGGACGTCCGGGTTAAGGGTTCAAGAACAAGAATTCGGCTATTGAAACAAGGTGTTATCGGAGCCGTACTAGAGCCGGCGCTGCCCGTCCGCGCTGAACACATGGAGCTTTTCTCGCGGCGCGACCGCAACGGCGCGCTCGCCCAGCGCCGGCGCATGCTCCCCGGGCAGGCGCACGATGATGTTGTCGCCGCGATCCAGAGTTCCGTAGACGAAGCTCTCAGGCCCGACCCGCTCCACCGCGCCGACGGTGAGCGGCAGCGCCAGACCGTTCGGGCTTTTCGTGCCCGGCGAGGCGAGCGCGAAGTCTTCGGGCCGAATACCGAGGATCGCACCGTCGGCGGCTCCGACCTGACCGGATAGGAGTGCCGGCTCCGCGCCTTCCATCTTGAGCAGGTTCATTGCGGGCGCGCCGATGAAGGTCGCAACGAACGTCGTCGCCGGGTGCCGGTAGATCTCGAGCGGGGCGCCGATCTGTTCGACCCGGCCGGCATTCATCACCACCAGCATGTCGGCGAGCGTCATCGCCTCCAGTTGGTCGTGCGTGACGTAGATCGAGGTGGTCGCGAGGTTCTTTTGCAGCTTGCGGATCTCGACCCGCGTGGACACGCGCAGTTTGGCGTCGAGGTTGGACAGCGGCTCGTCGAACAGGAACGCCTTCGGCCGCCGCACGATCGCGCGTCCCATCGCGACGCGCTGGCGCTGCCCGCCGGAGAGCTGCCGCGGCCTGCGGTCGAGCAGCGCCTCGATCTCGAGGATGCGCGCGGCCTCGCGCACGCGCGTCTCGATCTCGGCTTTCGGGGTTTTCCGGTTGCGCAGGCCGTAGGCCATGTTGTCGTAGACGCGCATGTGCGGATAGAGCGCGTAGTTCTGGAACACCATCGCGATGTCGCGCTCGGACGGCTCGATGTCGTTGACGACTCGCTCGCCGATGCGCACCTCGCCGGACGATATCGTCTCGATGCCGGCGATCATGCGCAGCAATGTCGACTTGCCGCAGCCGGACGGTCCGACCAGCACGCAGAAATGGCCGTCGGGCACGTCGAAGGTCACGCCCTTCACGGCTTCCACCCCTCCGGGATAGACCTTGCGCACGTCCTTGAGATTGACCTCGGCCACCTACTTCTCCGTCTCGACGAGCCCGCGCACGAACAGCTTCTGCATCAGCACGACCACCAGCACCGGCGGCAGCATCGCCAGCATGGCGGTCGCCATCACCAGCTGCCATTCGGTCAGCGCGTCGGATGTGACGATCATCTTCTTGATGCCGATGACGATCGTCTGCATGTCGTCGCGCGTGGTGATGAGCAGCGGCCAGAGGTACTGGTTCCAGCCGTAGATGAACAGGATCACGAACAGCGCCGCCATGTTGGTGCGCGCGAGCGGCAGCAGCGTATCGCAGAAAAAGCGGAACGGCCCGGCGCCGTCGATGCGGGAGGCTTCCACCAGTTCGTCCGGCACCGTCATGAAGAACTGGCGAAACAAGAGAGTCGCGGTCGCCGACGCGATCAGCGGCAGCGTCAGCCCGGAATAGGTGTCGAGCAAATTGAGATCGGAGGCGATCTTGTAGGTCGGATAGATGCGCACCTCGACCGGCAGCATCAGTGTGATGAAGATCACCCAGAACGCCGTCTTGCGCAGCGGAAACTTGAAATACACGATCGCGTAGGCCGAGAGGATCGAGATCGCGATCTTGCCGCAGGCGATCGCCATCGCCATGACGAATGAGTTGAACAGCATCGTCCCGACCGGCTCGCGCGTCGTGCCGCTCGTGCCGACGAAGATCGTGCGGTAGTAATTCTCGAGGAATTGCGAGCCGGGCGTGAGCGGCATCTGCCCGTTGGCGATGGTCGTCGCGTCGTGGGTCGAGCCGATGAAGGCGAGATAGACCGGGAACGCCACGATCGCGATCCCGATCCACAGGATCAGGTGCGGCAGCAGATTTCCAAGGCGCCGGCGCTCGACCATCAGGCCCACATCTCTTGGTTCTTCAGCGTCCTGGCGAGCCCTTCGGCGCACACTTTCAGGATCTTTTCGCCCTTCTCCTTGCTGGCACGGCGCGCATCCCCGATGACGCCGCTGGGCGTGATGTCCTTGAACGAATGGAAGCGCGAGGCCGGAAAAGCCTTGCGCGGATCGCCATTGAGCATGCCGAACGCCTCGGGGAGGCGATCGTGTCTCACCGTCGCGGGCGCGACCACCATCATCAGCGAGGTCTCGACCTCGCAGGCATGATGCACCTGCTTTTGATCTTCAAGCAGCGGCGCGAGGTCGTCGCGCGACATGTCGAAATAGGTCGTGGCGTAAAGCGTCAAGCCGGTGTCGCGCGTGAAGTCGGGCAGGAAGGCGTTCAGCGCCGCGATATTGCCGCCATGCCCGTTGACGATGAACACGCGCTTGAAGCCGTGCCGCCTGATGCTCGTGAGGAACGCGCCGAGCACCGCCTGGTAGGTCGGGATGTCGAACGTGAAGGTGCCGCCGAAGGCCATGTGATGTTCGGCCATGCCGCACCAGAGCGTCGGCGCGACGACGACCGCCACGTCTTTCACGGCGAGTTCGGCGCCGCCCTTGCATACGGCCTCGCACAGGAAGGTGTCGACGCCGACGGGCAGATGCGGCCCATGCTGTTCCATCGAGGCGACGGGCAAAACCACGATCGCGTTCGCCGCCGCCTTCGCGCGCAGGTCCTCTGCGGTGAGCTCTTTCCACATCACGGAGGCCATCAGTACGTCACCTTCTTCTCGACATAGCGGAACTGGACCGCGGTCAGCCCGATCACGATCACCATCAGGATCACCGACTGCACCGCCGAACCGCCGAGGTCGCCGCCGAGCTTGCCGTCGGCGTAGACCTTGTAGACCAGCGTCTCGGTCGTTCGCGCGGGGCCGCCGCCGGTCATGGCGTCGATGGTGCCGAGCGTGTCGAAGAACGCGTAGACGATGTTGACGACGATCAGGAAGAACGTCGTCGGCGAGAGCAGCGGGAAGATGATGGTCCAGAAGCGCCGCGCCGGCCGCGCACCGTCGATCGCCGCGGCCTCGATCACGCTTCGCGGGATTGCCTGCAGGCCGGCGAGGAAGAACAGGAAATTGTAGGAAATCTGCTTCCAGGTCGCGGCCAGCACGACCATCGTCATGGCGTGGTTGCCGTTGAGCAGCGGATTCCAGTCGACGCCGAGGTCGCGCAATCCACGCGCGACCACGCCGAGCGACGGCTGGAACATAAACGCCCAGAGCACGCCGGCGACCGCGGGTGCGACCGCATAGGGCCAGATCAGCAGCGTGCGATAGACGCCGGCGCCGGCGAGCTGTTTGTCGGCCTGCACCGCAAGCAGCAGCCCAAACGAGAGCGAGAGAACGGCGACCGCGCCGGAGAAGAACAGCGTGGTGACGATGGTGCGGTAATAGTCCGGCTGCGCGAGCAGTTCGCGATAGTTGTCGAACCAGACGAAGGAAGTCGAAAGGCCGAACGCGTCCTGCAACAGGAACGACTGCCAGACCGCCTGGCTTGCCGGCCAATAGAAGAAGACGAGCGTGATGATGATCTGCGGGATCAGCAGCGCGTAGGGCAGGAAACGGTGAGTGAAGATCGAGCGCTTTTCCATGGCTATATGTCGAGAATGCCGGCCGCGAGAGCCGGCCTCTCATCCCTCCCCCGCTTGCGCGGGAGGGTAGGGTGGGGGCGTATGAGACACCAGCGAGATTTCAGGAAGCCCCCTCCGGCCGCGCTTCGCGCGTCCACCTCCCCCGCAAGCGGGGGAGGAAAGAAAGCTACTTCGCGACCGTCCGCTCGAACTGCCGCAGCATCGTGTTGCCGCGCTGCACCGCCGCGTCGAGCGCCTCCTTGGCGGTCTTCTTGCCGGCGAGCGCGGCCTCCATCTCCTCGGCCCACACGTCGCGCAACTGCACCATGTTGCCGAGGCGCAGGCCGCGCGAGTTCTCGGTCGGCTCCTTGTTGGTCAGTTCGAGCAGCGGGGTTTCGAGGTAGGGATTTTCCTTGTAATAGCCGGACTCCTTGGTCTTGGCGTAGGCCGCCTTCGTGATCGGCAGATAGCCGGACGATTTGTGAACCTCGACCTGCCGGTCGGTGTCGGACAGGAAGGTGAAGAACTTCGCAACACCCTTGTATTCCTCGGGCTTCTTGCCGCCCATCACCCACAGCGATGCGCCGCCGATGATCGAGTTCTGCGGCGCGCCCTTGACGTCGGGGTAGTAAGGCATCGGCGCGTTGGTCCAGTCGAACTTCGCGTTCGCCCTCACGTTGCCGAAGAAACCGGACGAGGTGAGGAAGATCGGGCACTCGCCCGAGGTGAAACGTCCTTCGGCGTTGTTGGTGCGGCCGGAGTAATCGTAGGTCTTGTCCTTCTGCAGCTCGACCAGGTTTTCCAGATGCTTGGTGTGCAGCGGGCCATTGAAATTGAGCACGGTGTCGAAACCGTCGAGCCCGTTCGCCCTGGTGGCGAGCGAGACGTTGTGCCAGGCCGACATCTGCTCGATATTCACCCAGGGTGCCCACGCGTTGGAGAAGCCGCAGGTCGCGTAGCCCGCGGCCTTCAGCTTTTTCGCCGCCTCGAACACGTCCGGCCACGTCTTCGGCAGGTTCACCGGGTCGAGCCCAGCCTTCTTGAATGCGTCCCGGTTGATCCACATCACGGTGGAGGACGAGTTGAACGGGAACGACAGCATTTCGCCCTTGGAGGTCGAGTAATAGCCGGTGATCGCCGGCAGGTAGGCATTCGCGTCGAACTTCTCGCCGGTCTCCTTCATCATCACGTGCACGGGCTTCACGGCGCCGGTCGCCGCCATCATGGTGGCGGTCCCGACCTCGAATACCTGCATGATGTGCGGCGCGTTGCCGGCTCGGAACGCCGCGATGCCGGCATTCATGGTGTCGGGATAGCTGCCCTTGTAGGTCGGGACGACCTTGTACTCACTCTGTGACGCGTTGAAGTCGTTGGCGAGCTTGACGATGACCTCGTTGTTGCCGCCGGTCATCGCGTGCCACCACTGCAGCTCGATCACCGCGTGCGCAGGCGTTGCAGCGCTGAGCGCAACGGCCGCGGCCGCCCCCAGCATGAAGCCACGAAGCATGTTGTTCTCCTTAGGTGTTCCCCGCGGTCGGCCCACGGATTGTTTTTCGCTAGCAGTGGGCGAGGACGCCCCGGGACGCTTGGCGCCATTGTAGAGGGCTGTTCGGGCGGCGCAAATGACCGCCGCGTTGCACCCGGGAACTCAGCGGTTGGCCTTCTCGAACTGGCGCAGCACGTCGTTGCCGCGCTTGACCGCGAGATCGAGCGCGGACTTTGCCGATCGCTTGCCGGCGAACGCCTGCTCCAGCTCGTCCTCGATGATGTCGCGGATCAGCACGAACGAGCCGAGCCGCAATCCTTTCGAGTTGTCCGTCGGGGTGTGCAGCGTGATCTGCTTGATCGAGATGTCGGCGCCCGGATTGCGGTCGTAGAAGCCCTGCGCTTGGCTCAGCTCATAGGCGGCCTTCGTGATCGGCAGGTAGCCGGTGGTCTGGTGCCACCACGCCTGCGCGCCCGGCTTCGAGAGGTAGGCAAAGAACCGCGCCACGCCTTTGTACTCCTCGGCGGGTCGTCCCTTCAGCACCCACAGCGTGGCGCCGCCGATGATCGAGTTCTGCGGTGCGCCGGCGATGTCCGGCCAATACGGCATCATGCCGAATCCGACCTCGAACTTGGCGTTCGCCAGGATATCGGCGCGTGTGGCCGATGAGGAGATGTAGATGCCGCACTGGCTGCCATAGAACTTCTGGTCGGCGCGGTCGGACCGGCCGCCGTAATCGAAGATCTTCGCGTGCTGCCACTCCGCGAGCGCCGCGATGTGCCGGACCACGAGCTCGTTGTTGATGAGCAGCTCGGTATCGAGGCCGCCGAAGCCGTTCTGCTTCGTGGCGAGCGGGACGTTATGGAAGGCCGAGAGGTTTTCGACGTTGATCCAGGACGGCCACGCCGTTGTGACGCCGCAAGGCACTCCGGCGGCACGCAGCTTTTGCGCCGCCGCCTCGACCTCGGGCCAGGTTGCCGGAGGCTTCTCGGCGTCGAGACCGGCGAGGCGGAACTGGTCCTTGTTGTAGTAGAGGATCGGGGTCGAGGCATTGAACGGAAACGACAACATATTGCCGTCGATGTCGGCGTAGTAGCCGGTGATCGCCGGCAGGTAGGCCGCGGGATCGAACGCCTCACCCTGCTCGCGCATCAACTGGTGCACCGGATAGGCCGCGCCCTTCGCCGCCATCATGGTGGCGGTCGCGACCTCGTTGACCTGCACGATCGCGGGGTGCTGTCCGGTACGCAGTGCGAACAGTGCGGCCGTCATGGTCTCGGTGTACTGACCCTTGTAGACCGGGACGATCTTGTAGTCGGGCTGCTGACCGTTGAAGTCGGCGGCGAGTTGCTCGAGCTGGCGCCCAAGCTCGCCCGCCATCGCGTGCCACCACTGGATCTCGACCGCCGCCCGCGCGGGGGACGCGACGAGCAGCGCGCCGATCAGGGCCGCGACCGGACCGAACCTTTTCAAATGCCTGATACGCAAGCCAAACCCCTAGTCCAGGCGCGCCGCACCGGTTATGCAATCCTCAGGCGGCGCGAGACAAGGGCGCCGCGGCGGGGCGGACATTATGGCGCGGGGTTTGCGACTATCGCGCAACATCCCGCGGGCGGAACAAGAAGGCTGGCAATCGGCGGGAGGCAGTGTTGAAGATCGCGATCATGGGCTCGGGCGGTATCGGCGGCTACTACGGCGCCAGGCTGCAGAATGGCGGCGCGGATGTGACTTTCGTTGCGCGCGGCGCGCAGCTCAAGGCGATGCAGGAGAACGGCATCGCGCTCGAAGGCGACCGGCCCATCCACCTCCCCAAGTTGAAGGCAACCGACGACCCCGCCACCATCGGCAAGGTCGACATGGTTATCTTCTCGGTGAAGCTGCGCGACACCGAGAGCGCGGGGCGTCAGATCCTGCCGCTCATCGGACCGGACACCGGCATCATCTCGCTGCAGAACGGCGTGCAGAAAGACGACATCCTGGCGCCGATCGTCGGGCGCGAGCATTTACTCGGCGGCGCGGCCTATATCGGCGTGGCGATCGCGCGGCCGGGGGTCATCCGCAAGGCGGGCACGATGGAGCGGCTCGCCTTCGGCGAATTCGACAACAAGGTGTCGAAGCGTGCGCAGGCCTTCCTCGATGCCTGCAAGGCCGGAGACATCAAGGCGGACATCCCGCCCGACATCTCGTTGGAGCTGTGGCAGAAGTTCGTCGTCATCGTCACGATGTCGAGCATTACCTCGGCGATGCGCTCGACCATCGGTCCGATCCGCGCCAACCCGCAGGCACGTCAGTTCGCGCTCGACCTCATGAAGGAGGTGGTGGCGGTCGGCCGCGCGCAAGGTGTCGCGCTCGAGGCTGATTTCGCCGAGAAGCGTTTTGGCCATATCGACGGAATGTCGCCCGATATGCGCGCCTCGATGTCGCTCGACCTGGAGCTCGGGCGGCCGCTCGAGCTGCCGTGGCTCGCCGGCGCGGTGGTCGACCTCGGCGCCCGGAAGGGCGTGCCGACGCCCTGCTGCCGCGCGGTACGCGATATCCTCGCGCTCTATGTGGACGGGAAGCCGGCCTGACTTTCAGCCGCTCGTCCCCGCGAAAGCGGGGACCCAGAGCCAAAGAACTGGATTCCCGCCTTCGCGGGAATGAGCGAAGAGATCTTTCAGCGCGTCATCATCAGCACCGCCGCAAGCGCCGCCAAGCCGAGCACGCGCGCGGCCGCGACCTCATCATCGCTCCAATCGGGGCGCGCACGCAGGAGGTTGAGCGTGCCGACGCACTGGCCCGCGCTGACCAGCGGGACGTTGACGCAGGAGTGCAATCCGAGGCCGAAGATGGTCGGGTGGTCGACGTAATGCTTCCTGATCGCGTCGTCGCCTGCGCTGACGAGCACGCGCTGCTCGACCAGCACGTGCTGGCTCCAGTCGCTCTCGCGTTTGAGCTTGCGGCCGCCGACCGGGTAGGCCTCCTCGTTGGAGGAATAGAGCCGCTCCACAGTCGCCAGCGCAGCGTCGTGCCGCATCGCGGTGACGAGCCCCGCGTCGAGACGACGTTGCGCGACCTGATGGACCGCACGGAACGCGGCATCCGATGACGTTGCGGTGCCGGCGCTGAGCATCTCGATGTCGCTTGTGGTGAGCATGTTCAATCCTGCCTCTGGATCCAGAAACGATACATGCTGGCGAACGTGTAAGGATTGTCCTGCTCGAACGCGTGCCAGTGATCGAGATCGATCATCGCGGGGTCGTCGGTGAAACGTGCGGCGTATTGCTGGCGCGCGCGTGAACCGAGCTCAAAGCCAAGGAAGGTGAGGCCCGCTGCAGCGAGAAAGCGCTTGATCTCAGGGATCGTCATGCGGTGCTCCTGTACGTGGAACAGGAGGTCGCGGCACTCGCTGGTGGTGAAAAAATCGTTGAACAGCGCGATGTTCTTCCATGGTGCGCCGTCCGCCTGCGCCATCAGCGCCTGCCGGCAGCCACGGATGTCGTCCGGCGCCGGGCCGTAACCGTGTTCGGCGATGAACGCGCGTGCCGCCACGACGTCGCGCCGTCCGAGTTCGCTGTAGAGTGCGACATACATCACGCCGTTTGGTCGCAGCAGCGACCGCAGGATCTGCCAGCCCGCCCAAGGGTCTCCCAGATGGTGCAGGACGCCGCCGGCCTGAATCATGTCGAACGTGCGGCCAAGCGTGCCGAGCTGCAGGATGTCGGCCTGCGCGTGCTCGACGTTGGTCACGCCGAGCGCGTCAGCCCGCGTGGTTGCGTAAGCGAGGCTCGCGGTGCTCAGATCGACTGCGAGCACGCGCGCGCGCTCGAACTGCCGGGCGACGTCGATCGAATGCCGTCCCGTCCCGCAGCCCGCGATCAGGATGTCCGGGTCGCCCTTGCCGGTCGGCGCGAATGGCGCGCGCGGACATTCCCGTTGGATCAGTGCATCGATCGAGTCGTATCGCGGGGGGCGGCCGGCCGCGACCCAGCGCGGATAAGGATTTTGCTCGTATTGCGCTTGCACCAGCCGCGAGACCCTGTCTTCGATCGGCGTCAGCCGCGGGATCGCCGTGCGGGCGAGCGCTTCCTCGCGCGGCTCACGAATCTGTTGCCGCAGCAGCGCCTCCACGGGAGCCGGCCACGGCCGCGCCAGGAGGGCGTCCGCTTCCGGCAGCGCGTGAAGCGGTTCGTAGGCGGCGATCGCCGCGAGGCGCAGCGGCGATGGATTGGCGCTACGCAGTTGTCTGGCGCGCGCCCATTCGCGCTCGGTGGTGGCGTAGACATATTCGTTGTTGAAGCACTGGCGCGCGAGCGCGCAGGCAAACCGCAATTGCTCGTCATCGATCGCGCCCGGCGCGCCTTCGGCGGTCTCCAGCAACGTCGCGCGGGTCGCGGTCAGAACGCGCTCCAGCTCGAAATCGCAGATCACCGCCGATTCAAGCAGCCAGCACAGCAACGGCTCTTGGGCAGGCCACGCGCTCCCGCCGCGGGCAATTTGCGGGGCGACGGCACGGCCATGCTTCACCAGCGCGACCGCGACACCGGCGAGGTCGCTCGCGCGGCCCCAGCCCTCCAAGGCCGCGCGGGTGACGAGTTCGCGCAGCCCGGGGTCGTCGCCGATCGCGTCGAGCGCGCCGGCCAGGCGGGTGAACAGCGCCGTATTGTCCGGCGTCTCCTGGATCTGCAGGCTGCGCCGCACGCAGGCAAGCGCCTGTTCGGTCCGCTCCGTGTTGGCGAATTCGAGCGCAAGATTGAGATAGGGCTCGATGAATTGCGGTGCGAGGTCGATCGCACGCTGATAATGCGCCGCGGCGGTGCGGTCACCAGTTGCTGCGAGCGCGAGCCCGAGATTGTTGTGCGCGACCGGCGACTGCGGCCGCAGCGCGACCGCGCGGCGCAGTTGCGCCAAGGCCTCGGCGAACCGGTTCTGCTCCCGCAACGCATTGCCGAGGTTCATGTGCGCCTCGGCATGATCGGGATTGAGTGCCACGACACGCGCCCAATGCGTCATTGCCTCCTGCTTGCGCCCGAGCGCCCAGAGCGCCAGCCCGGCATTGTAGTGGAAGTCCGGTACGCGATCGTCGAGCGCGATCGCGCGGCCGATCAGGTCGACAGCGTCGTCATTGCGGTTGGTCTGGTGTGCGAGCACGCCGGCGAGATGGAGCGCATGCACGTCGTTCGGGTTGACGGCGATCGCCTCGCGGTAGAGCCGATCGGCCGCCTCGAACTCGCCGGCCTGATGATGGCGAACCGCTGCGACAAGCTGGTTTGACGGCGTCATGGCGCCCCGTCAGCGCGCGGCGTTATAGGTAATTTCGCGCCAGCGGCCCAAAGGGTCTCGATCTCATGGTCGTTGAACGGCATCATGAAGGCCGACCATAACGGAGCCGGGGACAATGCCAAACAACCTGACGATCCGCGCGGTGCGCGGTGTCGGTGTCGAGGTGCCGACGACGTATGTGCTTGGCACCAGCCGTGGCGCGTTTTCCCGGGCCAACCTGGTGCTGATCGACGTCCAGACCGACGCCGGCATCACCGGCCGCGGGTACGTCTTCAGCCACATGCCGGACGTGTCGCGCGCGATCATCGCGGTATTGAGCGAGGTCGAACGCCTTGTGAAAGGCGATGCGGTCGCGCCGCTCGATCTGTACGCGAAACTGCATGAGCGTTTCGCGCTGATCGGCGTGCAGGGCGTTGTCCGCATGGCGCTTGCGGTCTTCGACGTCGCGGCGTGGGACGCGCTCGCGATCGCGCAAGCACTGCCGCTCGCGCGCCTGCTCGGCGCCGCGCCGAGGCCGATTCCTGCCTACAACAGCTGCGGGCTCGGCCTGATGGAACCGGAGAAGGTCGCGGACGAAGCTGAGAAACTGCTCGGCAGCAACTTCCGCGCCGTGAAGCTGCGCCTTGGCTATCCGACGCTGAAGCAGGACATCGCGGCGGTTCGCGCCGTGAAGAAGCGGATCGGCGAGAACGTGCTGATGACCGACTATAACCAGGCGTTGTCGCTCAACGACGCGCTCGAACGCGGTCGCGCGCTCGACGACGAGGGCATCTACTGGCTCGAAGAGCCGATCCGCCACGACGATTACGCCGGCAATGCGACCCTGCGGCGCGAGCTCAAGGTCCCGATCCAGATCGGCGAGAATTTCTCGTTGCCCGAGGGCATGGCGTTCGCGCTCGATGCCGGCGCATCCGACTGGGTGATGCCCGACCTCGAGCGCATCGGCGGCGTCACCGGCTTCATGCGCGCGGCCGCGCTGAGCGCTGCGCGTCGAATCGAGATGTCGTCGCATCTTTTTCCCGAAGTGAGCGCGCACCTGCTCACTGCGACGCCGACCGCGCACTGGCTCGAATATGTCGACTGGGCCGACAGGCTTGTCGAAGAGCCACTCAAGATCGTGGACGGCTGTGCGGTGGTGTCCGGCAAGCCGGGCAACGGGCTCGTGTGGGACGCCAAGGCGGTCGAGCAATATCGCGTCGTTTGATCCTTGTGCGCGATCTTGTCCAAAACCGGTTCCCACCACGGACTAGACGTCGATTTCCATCTCGAGCAGCGCGGAGCTGAGCGACTTGCCATGCGCATCGACGGCAAGCGACGTCGTCACGCCGCCGCCGAGCGCGTTGTGGCCGACGAACTGGAGCGCGCCCAGGCCGGGCAGCTCGTGGCGCGTCACCTCGCCCTTGATGATGCCGGCGAAATGCCGCTTCAGCGCCTCCGGCGTGACGCGGTCCCGCAGCAGCGGGAAGTCGTCCGGCCGGTACGCGATCAGCGACAGGATCGTGGTGTTGCCCTTGTCGCCCGCGCGCGCATGGGCGAGCTCGTAGAGCTTGCGCTTCATATCTCTCCTCTTATCCCCCTCTGTCCCTTGATCTCTCCCTGAAACCGGTAGGGATCAAGCCGACTAGCTCTCGAACACCGTCACCTGCGGGTGCACCTTTTCGCGCGGCAGCAGGCACGACAAGATGCCGATCTGCTCTTGCGTCGACTTGCGCGCGCCGCCACCGCCCGCTGGTCCGTTGGTCCAGAGCGCTTCGATTTCCTCGCCGATGCGAGCGGCCATGTCGCGATCGGCCGAGCGTCCGGCCACCCGCAGACGCACCTCGTAGGGGCGGTAGTCGCCGGGCGACATCGGCCGTGTGTGCAGCGATGACAGGCCGAGGATATCGACGCGCAGCTCCTGGAACTGGCCGCGCAGCCGCTCTGCGACGATCTCCCCTGCGAGTTCGGCCCGCGCGCGGCAGTTCTCGCCGCCGTAGCTGATCTCGCCCTCGCCGATGTAGCCGGCGTGATAACCGACGCTGACCTTCAGTGCGTCGGGACGTCTCCTGCCGCGCGCACCCTTGACCGTGATGGTATCCGGCGCGGTCTCGGCGATTTCGACACCGGTAAAGTCCGCCGTGACGTCAGGGGTCAGATACGCAGCCGGATCGGTGACTTCATAGAGTAACTGCTCAGTTGCGGTCATGCGGTTGATTGTGCCGCCGGTGCCGGTCACTTTGGAAAATCGCGCGTTGCCGTCGCCATCCACGTCGGCGAACGGAAAGCCCAAGGCCGCCATGCCGGGCACGTCCTTCTTGCCCGGATCCGCGTAATAGCCGCCGGTCAATTGTCCGGCGCATTCGAGCAGATGGCCGACAACGGTGCCACGAGCCATGCGCTCCGCGTCGTCAAGCTTCCAGCCGTAATGATGGGCCAATGGCGCCAGCGCGAGCGACGGATCGGCGACGCGTCCGGTGAGAACGATATCGGCGCCGCTCTCGAGCGCGGGGAGCATCGCCTCCACACCCAGATAGGCATTGGCCGAGAACAGCGCGCCGATGCTCGACAGCGGCTCCCCGGTCTCCAGCATCTCCTGCGCCGGATCGAGCGCATCGAGCACGTCGTCGCCGGTCAGTGCGGCGACGCGCAGCTTGATGCCGAGCTCACGCGCGAGCGCGACGATCGCTTCCGCGCCGGCGCGCGGGTTGGCCGCGCCCATGTTGGTGACCACGCGAACGCCGTTCTTCTTGATCAGCGGCAGCAGGCCGCGCATGCGCCGCTCCAAGAGCGGATCGTAGCCATGCTTGGCATCGTGCAGCTTGCGCAATTGCGCGAGCGCGACCGTGCGCTCGCCGAGGCACTCGAGCATCAGGTAGTCGAGCTCGCCCTGCCCGGCGAGGATCAGCGCCGGCTCCAGCCGGTCGCCCTGAAAGCCCGCGCCGCAGCCGATGCGGACCGTATCGGCCACGCTTTCAGTCTCCCGGGATGTTGTGGATGTCGGGAAAGAACATGTCCTGCCAGGTTGCCGGCGCATCCTTGATGCTGCCGACCTTGGCCATGAACACGGCGGTCTTGAACACCTTCTCGGGGCTCAGCGTGTAGGCGTAGTCCTTGTCGTTGATCACCGCGAAGATGTCGTCGACGGTGTTCTTCTTGTCGTTGGCGATGTCGAGATAGGCTTGCGCCGCCTTGCGCTTGTCCGCGTTGATCGTGTCGATGGCTTCCTTCTGGGCGGCGAGAAACGCCTTGTAGAGCTTCGGGTTTCCGTCGTGGAATTTCGTCGTCGTGATGACGACGAGCGCGGAGGCGCGTCCGCCCAGGATGTCATAACTGGTGGTGAGCACGCGCGCGCCGGGGATCTTCATTTCCTGCTCGTAGAACGGCGAGGTCGCGAAATGCGCGTTAACGCCGCCGGTGTTGTTCATCAGCGCCACCATGGCGTCGGGGTGGGCGAGCGAGACGGTGTACTCGTCGAACTTCTGGTAATTGGCCTGTCCGAACAGGTCGGCCGCCGCCATCTGCAGCATGATGGCCTGCGTCGAGATCTTCACCGAGGGCACCGCGATCTTGTCCTTGCCGGAAAGGTCCTTGAGCGACTTCAGGTCCGGGTTGCGGGTGACGAAATAGAGCGGGTACGACGTCATCGCCGCCATGCCCTTGATGCCGACATTGCCCTTGGTCTTCGACCACAGCGTGATCAGCGACGGCGCGCCGACCGCGCCGAAATGCACCGTGCCCGACAACAGCCCGTCATTGATGACGCTCGGACCCGCGACCTTCTGCCAGTTGGTCTTGACCTCGACGCCGGCGGCCTTCGCGTGCTTCTCGACCAAGTGGTCGCGCTCCATCAGCATGAACGGCAGGAACGAGACGCCGAATTGCTGCGCGATGGTGATCTCGGGGATTTCGGCGCGCGCCGTGCTTGCGCTGGCGGCAAGCAGCAGGGCGGCTAGGATTTTCAGTTTCTTCATGACGGCCCTCTCTCGGAGTTTTTTCTATTTTGGCAGCTTGAACAGTTT
>JAXDNZ010000091.1:0-3150 GCA_034669185.1 Hyphomicrobiales bacterium | reverse complement strand
AGCGGGCGGCTTGGCCGACCGGCGCCGAGGAGCCGAGGAAAATGCCCTGCTCGCTGCCCAGCACCTGGCCTTCGTACTGGGCGAGCGCGGTCACGTCGATGTCGCGCATGCCCGGCTTGATCTTGCTGGCGACCTTGGCGAAGACGGCGTCCTGCATCTCGGCGCAGCGCCGGATCAGGCCGATCTCCTCATCGCTCTTGATCGCCTTCAGGCGATCGATGAAATCGGTGGCGTCGACAAAATTGACGTCCGCGAGGCCGTCCTTCAGCCGCGTGATGAAGGCATGCGGCATGCTGCCGGGCCCGACCAGGCCGATGGTGCGATGGCCGCGCGTCTTGAGCACGGGCACTACGCAATCGGCGTGGTAATTGTCGGTGTAGTTGACCGCCAGGAACGACGGCGAGCCGATCACCTCGTCGATGCCGCGGTGGACCGGGTCGGCGCCCTTGAGCTTGCGGACGACGCCGAAGCCGCCCATTTCGATCAGCGTCATCGGATCGTCGGTGTGGAAGATGACGGTCTTCGGATAGCCGTTGGTTGCCGGGATGTCGGTGAACCATTTGACATAGCCGCCGAGCCAGTCGTTGGCGTTCTGCATCACCAGCGCGTCGATGTTGCGCGCGCGCATCTCGGTGCGGGCGGCCTGCCAGCGGCGATTGAGCTCGCGGTCCGAGATGGCCGTGGTGATGCGTTCGGACGCAGTGCTCATTGTGGCTCCCTTCGCTGTTCTCTCGACGCTCGACGATAGTACGCCTGTCATGCCTTTGGCAGCCCGAAGAGCCGCGCGGCGTTGTTGAAACAGATGTCGCTGCGAATGTCTTCGGCGAGATGCATGTGGTCCATAAACTCCGCCGCCACATCCACCGATTCGAACGGATAGTCCGCGGAGAACATCACGTGTTGATGTCCAAGCGCGCTGATGGTGCAGATGAGGGGTTCGGGGGAGCACATTCCCGATGTGGTCACCAGGATGTTGTCGCGAATATATTCCGACGGCAATCTGGTCAGCTTTACACCGTAGAGCTTGGCGCGGCTGTCGAAGCGCCATAGCAGGAACGGCAAGGTCTCGCCCATATGGCCGAGCGCGAGCTTGGCGCGCGGGAAGCGATCGAAATGGCCGCCGAATATCAGACGTAGCGCGTGGGAGCCCGCCTCGAATCCCCATTCCCAGGTGGCGCGGCGCAGCCCCTTGTGACCTTCCAACACAGGAGCAGGTGTAACGGGATCAGCCGGATGGAGATAGATCACGGCCCCCAACTCTTGGACCCTTTCCCAAAACGGATGCAGCGCCGGGTGATCGAGATATTGACCATTGGTGTGGCCATTGATCATCGCGCCGCAAAATTTGAGGTCGTGCATGCAGCGCTCCAGCTCGTCCGCGGCGGCGAGCGCGTCTTGCATCGCCAGGTGCGCAAAACCGGAGTACTGATCCGGCCGCTTTTGAACCTCGCGTGCCAGGAAATCATTGCACTCGCGCGCCTTGCGGATGGCTGTCGCGGTATCGCGCTCGATCTGCACGCCGGGGCCGGTCAATGAAAGGACCGCTCGTGTGATGTCGGCGCGGTACATCGCCTCCAGGCGCTGGTCGCCGAAGTCAGTCAGCCGGGCGATGACGCCGCCGATGATGTGGGGATCGACGTCGCCGACTGTGGTCCTCCAATAGTCTTCGAAGCCGGGACACAGGAAATGCTCTTCCAAGGCAATCTTCTTGACCATGCTTTCCCCGGCTTGGCAGCGTGTTTCGCGCTCTGTAGCGCAGTTCAGCGAGCATGTATATCATGGCCCGGTTGAAGCAGCGACGCGTGTGGGAGGGTCTGCAGTGGCCAAGAAAATTCGTGGCGTGACGTTCGAGGAGAATGCCGACAACAGCATGGGGCTGGAGTTTTATAACCTGTCGCACCGGTTCGGATTCCAGTCGCCGAACTGGCCCTATTTCGAAGACGTCAAGATCGAGCGCATCCACTACCACGCCAAGTCGGGCGTGCTGTCGCAGCGCATCACCACCAGCATGCACAACACCACCCATATCGACGCGCCGGCGCATGTGGTGCAGGGTACGCCGTTCATCGACGAGGTGCCGCTGCCGCACTTCTTCGGCTCCGGCATCGTGGTGTCGATCCCGAAGAAGAAGTGGGAGCCGATCACCTACGACGATCTGGAGAAGGCCGCCGGCAAGGTGGTGCGGCCGCGCGACGTCGTGATCGTCAACACCGGCTGGCACAAGCTCTACGACGACAACGAGGATTACTTCTGCCGCGCGCCCGGTTTCGTGCCGTCGGCAGGCGAATGGTTTGTGGAGAAGAAGGTCAAGGTCGTCGGCCATGACACCCAGGCCAACGACCATCCGCTGGCGACGGCGATCGGGCCGCAGCGCAATGGTCCGCTGCATCCGCACCTCGCCGCGGAATACAAGGAATGGTCCGGCGGGCGCGACTGGAAGGACGATTTCCCGGAATGGGAGCCGGTGCACCGCATCCTGTTCAAAAACGGCATCCTCGGCATCGAGAATGTCGGCGGCGACATCGACAAGGTCACCGGCAAGCGCTGTACCTTCGCGTTCTTTCCGTGGAACTGGGATCGCGGCGACGGTTGCATCATCCGGCTGGTCGCGATGGTCGATCCCAAGGGAACGTACCGGATCGAAAAGGGGGAGAGGTTCTGATGCAGGTCAAACGTCTGGCCGAGGCCAAGCCCTACGAGGCGCCCAATCATCGGCAATACTGCTCGCTGCGGCTGTTCGGTGCCGAGGCCGGCGGCACGCAGACGCTGATCGCAGGCGTGTCGCACTTCCTGCCCGGTGGCGGCGCCGGTCCCGATGCATCGCCACCCGAAAAGATCTATTTCGTGCTGGCGGGCGAGCTGACCGTCATCGTGGACGGCAAGGAAACCGTGCTGAAGCAGAACGATTCCTGCGTCATCGGACCCAACGAAACGCGCGAGATCATCAACCGCAGCAACGAGGTCTGCACCATCTTCGTGGCGGTGGCGCCGGTGAAGTAATTTGTAATCTGTCATCCTGAGGTGCCCGCGCGAAGCGCGGGCCTCGAAGGATGAACGGCCCTGGCCGTCGCCCTTCGAGGCTCGGCCGCTTCGCGACCTCGCACCTCAGGGTGACGGTGATAGGTTCGCGTCAGGTGTGAGAAAGATCAT